>JBOGKI010000326.1:0-5849 GCA_050745605.1 Terriglobia bacterium
GTGGACCTCACCAACCGCTGCAACATGATGTGCGATCCCTGCTTCATGGATGCGAACCAAGTGGGCTTTGTCCATGAGTTGAGCTGGGAAGACATCAAGGAAATCCTTGACAACGCCTCCCGGGTCAAGCCCCGCCGCCAGATGTCCGTGCAGTTCTCGGGCGGCGAGCCCTCCATGCACCCGTTGTTCATTGACGCCATCCGCTACGCGCGCCAGTGCGGCTTCAACAGCGTGCAGGCGGCGTCGAACGGCATCGAGTTCGCCAAGAGCAAGGAGTTCTGCCGCCGGGCGTTTGAGGCCGGGCTGCGTTACGTCTATTTGCAGTTTGACGGCATCGGCAACGACGCCAACAGCCACCGCTACGTGGGCAACTTGTTCGACGTCAAACTGCGGGCCATCGAGAACATGCACGAGGCGGGCCTTGAAATCATGCTGGTCACCACCATCGTGAACACCGTGAATGACGATCAGGTGGGGCCCATCGTGAAGTTTGCCATGCAGAATCCGAATAAGATCACGTTCATCAGCTTCCAGCCGGTTTCATTCACCGGACGGGACGAGGACATCACGCCCGAGCGCCGGATGCGGCAACGCTACACCTTGTCACACCTGGCGCGGGACGTCAGCAAACAGGTGGGCAAGATCGACCCGGTGCTCGACTGGTTCCCCATCACCATGCTCAGCGTGTTTTCGGATTTCGCCGACCATGTGCAGGGTCCCAATGCCGGATGGGGCACCATCAGTTGCGGCTGCCACCCGAACTGCGGCATCGGCACCGCCGTGATGATCAACAAGCAGAGCGGGGAGTGGGCCCCGGTGACGCGGTTCATCGACTTTCCCACGCTGGTCCGGGATACCCAGAAGATCACCGATGCGGCGCGCAGCAAAGGCTTTTCCAACCTCATGATGGCGCTGGCGCTGCTCAAGAGCTACCGCCCGTCGGAGGCGCCGCCGTCGCTCAGCTTATTGGGCATCTGGAAGAAATTCGACAAGACCTACTGGACACAAGGCGCGGATAAGGCGCAGCAGACCTACGGCAGTTGCGGTCCGGAGCGCACCTTCGAAGACGCCCTCAAGCGGCGGCAGGATCCGTGGAACTTCATGTTCATCGGCGGCATGTGGTTTCAGGATCTGTTCAATTACGACTTCCGCCGCACCGAGATGTGCATTATTCCCTACGCCACGCAGATGGGTGAAATCTCTTTCTGCGCCTACAACACGGGAGTGGGATGGCGGAAGATCATTGAGAACATGCACAAGAACGCCACCGTCGCGGAATGGTACAAAACCCACGGCAAGCATGAGATCTATGCCAAAGGTAAAAAAGTGGATCTGGACAACTATGAGCACTCGCTCAAAATTGATGCCGTCGATGCGGCGCGCGTCAAGGTGCGGCAGCACGAAGGTCCAGCGACGGCGTCCGAAGAGGACCGCATGAGGCGCAAGAAGGCCTGGCAGGAAGCCGCCAAAGTGCGGGAAATCTATGAGGAGATGGTGCTGAAGAAACCCCAGGCTGAACTCGTCCAGATCGGCGCCGCCGTAACTTCGCCGGCCGCGGCGAGCGAGACCCGGGCGGCCAGCGCCGGAACCAGTGAAAAGGCAATACCCGTGGCGGCTGGCGCCGGCCACTGATGCGGTACCAGGCGGGCGTCCTTACCGGGCGTTCATCCGGCGCGGTCGCCGCGCCGGCTTCCCGGCCCGTTGCTGAGCCGTCATCTTCGTGGTGGTTGTCCAGGGGGTGGCGAGAGGTTTGATGACGCTTCGCCACCCCGCCCTTTTTCGTCTTCCCGCTTCGCCAACCCGGAGACTCGGACGCGAGACCGGAGCGTGGAGAGTGATTCCGGTATCAACCGCGATCGAACCTCCGCTTACTGAGCACCACAAATACAACAATGTGATGGATTTCCGTGGAGTGGCGGCGTTTTGTCGCTGACGGGAAGATGACCCGGAAAGTGTCATGCGGAGCCCTTCGGCTTCGCTCAGGGTAAACTCCGCGAAGCATCCCTGTATCTGTCAGAAAACAAATGCCGGGATTCTTCGCTGTCGCTCAGAATGACAGCGTCAACCAGCATCTCCATGCGCCGTGGCGAGCCGGAGGCTCATGGCGTCGTCGCTCAGGTTATGCTTTCACCGGCAGTTTTCGGCGCTGACGAAAGCGTTGCCACAGCAAGGTGTGCCACTACCCCATCCTCGGCACTCCCCCGCGTCGAAGACCTTTGTGATAGACTGCTGGTCGCCCGGAACATCTCATCGTTGGAGGCCATCTATGAACTTCTCCCGACGGGAATTGTGCTTACTTGTGCCCGCCATTCTCGCTGCCGTCCCGAGCTTCCCTGCCGGAGACCAGATGTTGCCCGCCGCGGCGTATCCATTCCAGGAACTCCCCGTTCAAAACGACGGAGCTAACCACTTCAGACCGGTCTTTGAAGGCGCGACGCACACCGGAGTTCACCTCGAGCTCCATGAAACCGATCTTGCTCCAGGCTCACGGCCCCATCCGCCGCACCACCATCTACATGAAGAAATGTTTCTGATCCGCGAGGGCACGCTGGAGGTCACAATGGCTGGCAAAAGTTCACGTCTTGGACCCGGCTCGGTGGCTTACGTTGCTTCCAATGTTGAACACGGAATTCGCAACGCCGGAGAAACTCACGCGCAGTATTTTGTGCTGGCGGTGGGAACCGACCGGGCGTGATTCCAGGTGGAGAGGAAGTTGGCGCGGATTAATCTGAAGTTCGCGTGGGCGGCGCATACGTCGATTCTGATGTATGCGGCGCATCGATGAAACGGTCAGAATGCGTACCTCGGCCGGCAATCGCAACATGATGGGCTTGATCGCGTCCATGGCACGGCACTATGTATGCGCCACCCGCGGAAGGCAAGGGAAGACACCAATCAGATCGCCTACCGGGTCGTGCAAGAGGTCATTCAGAGGAGCGAGTAATCTAGAATCTTGACAGGAGGAGCAAGCAACGCCATGATGCTACAAGATGCCACTCGGATGAGAATAAACTTTACTTAGTAGATTGAACGTCCCCAAAGTCATACTTAAGGCATTTAGAACCCATAAGATGCAGATACGCTCTTGACAGCTTGCTAAGCAAAGTTTATTCTTATTCTGCTGGCATCCGAGAGGATACGCTTTAAAGTCAAATGGCCACAGCCACAAAAAGCCAATACGAAGAGATTTTGGATGCGATGGCAAACTCAATCGCGGACCACGTGGAGTCTCTTCCCGAGAAAAAGAGAAAGCGTGTCGTCAAGGCGATTCGTGACTACTCTTTCGGTGCTCCGCAACGGCTCTCCAGAACGCAGCCTCCAAAGAGCGGTAGCGCTCACTCCCAGGGACGATCTCGGCCAAAGAAAGAATCTCTTTGAATCCTTCATAATCCCCTCGCCTGATTGCATTATCAAGCTTCCGTTTAAACTCATAGTGGATTTGGGCTCGCGTGAATTCTGCCATTCTGGTTTCTCCATTGAGCAGCTTACCAGAACGCCCGGGCAGCGGGTAGCCACGGTCAGTGCGTTTCTGACCGTGGGCTTTTGGGTATGGCGGGTGGCGCATACGTCGATTCTGATGTATGCGGCCCATGGATGAGACGGTCAGAATGTGTACTTCGGCCAGCAATAGTAACATGAGGGCCTTGATCGCATCCGTGGATCGGCACCATGTATGCCCTACCCGCGATTGCTCATGAACCACCACAGGATATCTCAAACTCCTTCACTTCAAATGCTCCGGCCTGTAAACCCGTTCCGCCGCGCCGGTGATGGTGCGCCGGGGCAGGAAGCGATGGGCTTGCGCCCCGAGCTGGTTCTTGAATCCGGAAATCACGCACGTTTTTCCCGCCGCCAATCCTTCCAAACCCGCCTGAGCCACTCGCCGCGCATCCTGGACCCCAAGTTTCTCGCCGGCTTTGGATTTCGGAGTTCCAGCCACCTTCCCAAACTCGGTTGCGGTTGGTCCGGGGCACAGCGCGCACACGCGGATGCCGAAACGCGCAACTTCCTCCCCAAGTCCCTCAGCAAAAAACAGGTCGAAGGCTTTGGTGGCGGCGTAGGTTGAGATGTAGGGAACGGCCTGGAAGGCGGCCGTGGAAGCCACAATCAGGATGTGGCCGCGATGGCGATCCAGCATTGGCGGCAGGAAGAGGTGAGTGAGGTGGACCACGGCGGCGCAGTTCACCTGCACCATGCCGAGCTGGGTGGCAAGCTGGGTGCTCTGAAACTCGCCATATAAGCCGAAGCCGGCGTTGTTCACCAGCAGGTCCACCGCGATGCCCTTCTGTTCCGTAAAGAGAAACAGTTCCTCCGGCCCCGTGGGCTGGGCGAGATCGGCCGTGACCATCTCGACGTTGATGCCGTGGGCGGCGCGCAGCTTTCCCGCCAACTCTTCCAGCCGCTCCCGCCGCCGCGCCGTCAGTACCAGATGCGTTCCTCCCGCCGCCAGCTCTTCCGCCAGCGCCCAGCCAATTCCGGCGCTTGCTCCCGTCACCAGCGCCCACTTTCCGCGCCATTCATTCATAACTCATCCCTTCACTTTCAATTCGACACCTCAGCTCGTGACGTTCACGTCCTGAGCGGTTAGAATGAAGTCTTACTCATGATCCACGAAATCATTCCGGTCGGCATGTTGGCTTGCAATTGTTCCATCGTGGGCGACGAAGCCTCCGGCGAGGCCATCGTCATCGATCCCGGCGATGAGATCGAACGCGTGCAGGAAGTTCTTAATCTCCAAAATCTCCGCGTTAAATACATCATCGCCACTCACGCCCACATCGATCACGTAGGTGGCATTGAAAAGCTACAGCACGCGACGGGCGCCGCGGTGCTGATGAATGAGAACGACCTGCCCCTGTACCAGAACCTGGCCATCCAAGCGGCGATGCTGGGCATTCCAGCGCCCCGTGCAGTGGAGGTGGATCAGTTCCTGAAGACCGGTGACAAGCTGCGCTGGGGATCGCTGGCGCTGGACGTGATGAGCACGCCCGGCCACTCGCCGGGCAGCCTTTCTCTCCATTTACCCGGTGAGCACGCCCGCCTCTTCAGCGGCGACACCCTCTTCCAAAACAGCATCGGCCGCACCGACCTCTGGGGCGGCGACTTCCCTCAGATTCTGCGCTCCATTCAGGGCATGCTCCTCCGCTTCCCGGATGAGACCCTCGTTTTCCCCGGCCACGGCCCGTCCACCACCATCGGCGCCGAGCGCGAATTCAACCCGTTTCTCAAAGAACTGAAATAAAGGCGTGAAAGAATAATTCAAGCAGCAGAAGAATCTCGCGCCGAGGCGCAAAGTTTCGCAAAGCTCATGAGCGGATTCTGCTTTGCGGTTCTTCGCGTCTGGGCGTAGGTCACACCCAATGGCAAGTTGGAAGCAAACTTCTATTCGAAGAGAGCGGAAAGGGGAATGAAAAATCCTGGCAGGACGGCTTGGATCTCAAGCATCTCGGCCGTGCGCACGGTCCGGACTCCGGCAGCATCGATGAGGTCAGCTTCTCGCCTCTCAGGGTCCAACACCAGAACCGTGTGCACTCCTGCTGCGCGGTATTGATGGCTCTTGCGAGTCATGTCCAGTGGCTTGTTGCTGGGAGAGAGTACCTCAACTACCAAGGCCGGCACCGCTTCCAGGTACTCCTTAGGATTCATCATGTCGAAACGCTCAGCAGGGATGAAGGCAATATCCGGAGCGCGTACTAATCCCGTCCCAAGCTTAAAGAGCGTGTCAGCCGTCACTATTCCGAGCCGGTGCTGGCGGACGAACTCTCTCATAGGAATATACAGCTTGTCCCGGACTTCGTTATGCTCAAAATTGTTCGGAGACACGTAGATGAGCTCTCCCTGGTCAAGTT
>JBOGKI010000327.1:0-5840 GCA_050745605.1 Terriglobia bacterium
CATGAGATCGGTCAAATCGGTTTCGACGCGCTGCAGCTCAAGGGGCCGCGTGAAATCCAGAAAGGTTTTGACCACGCGATCCAGCCGCCGGATTTCGGATGTGAGGACGTCAAGCTGCGGCTTCACCTCCCGCTCCCGGTATTGGAGCTTGGACTTCAGGATTTCGACCTGAAGGATCATAGCATTGAGCGGATTCTTGACTTCATGCGCCACGCCGGAGGTCAGCTTGCCCAAAGCGGCCAGCTTTGCCGTCACGTCAATCTGGTCCTTGAGCTGGGCTCGGGTGTCCGCATCGCGAAGCGTCACCAGGCTTACCACCGGCTGGCCTTGCTCCGCCACAAACTCCACAGCCACCGCCACGCGCCGCGTCTCCGCGTCCGCCGCAAGCTCGACCGTCTGGCTGGCCACAGGCTTGTGACCCTCGAACGCCTGGCGCAACAGCAGATTCAGAGGTCCGTCCCCGGCGAATATTTCAGAGACCGGCCGATGCGCGATCTCACCCAAATTCCGCCCCAGAAATCGTGATACGGCGGGCGTGGCGAGCACCAGGCGGTCCTGAGGATCAAACAGCAGCCAGCCCTCAGCCAGCTTGCCGAAGAGTTGATCCAGGTTCTCCTTCAAGGCAACGTAGGCCGCTTTTTCTCCACGAATCTGTTCGCCCAGCAGATTTAACTTGGAAGACAGGATGCCCCATTCATCGGCGCGCCGAACTTCGGCCGGCTTGGAGAATTCGCCTCGGGCCAGGCGATCGAGTTCCTGGGAGATGGTGGCGATGGGCCTCAGCACGCGGAAGGATAGCAGCGCCGCGGATGCCGTGGCTAACAGGATCACCAGCAGCGAAAGTTCGAGCGCCCCGCGCAAGTGGGGAGCCACCTGGTCGCGCAGGAAGACCGTGGAAATGCCCACCCGCACGTCGCCAAAAGGCCGCTTCCCCATCCGGAGCGGCAATACGTCTTCGTACACACCGGGCGGGCCATAGAGGGCTCGAAGTTGGCGGTAAAGCCCTGCATGCAAAAGTCCATTCAGGGGCGGGGCCGGAGTGAGCTGCTGGCCCACCTCGCCCGGATCGTTGTGCGCCAGCACGACGCCCTGTTCATTGGTGATCGCAACGTAATCGATCACGGTGGAATAGGCCTCGGCGGATTCCATCAGCGACCGCAAGCCGTCATCCTGGGTCAGGCCGGAGTAGATAAACTGCCGCACCGCCGGCCGGTTGCTGGGGTCGAGATTGGAGGGAATGCGGGTTTCCGCCACCACCACGCGGGCCCGCGTGTAGGTTTCATTCAGGATATAGGCTGCCTTCTGCTGCACCTGTTCGAGCGCCTCGTGGACGAAATTGGCCACGAAGATCGTCGAGGTGGCAAGAATCACCAGCAGCACCAGAAGGGAGATGAGCGCCGTGAGTTTGACCTTAAGGCCGATTCTCATATTCCTTCAGCTTATTGTGCAGAGTCTTCAGGCTGATGCCGAGCATCTCCGCGGCGCGCGTTTTGTTGTTCTGGGTGAAAGTCAGCGTTTCCAGGATCAGGCGCCGCTCCGCCTCGGCCACCGTCAATCCGGCCCGCAGCGCCAGGTCGCTCTCCGCCGGCACGGCGGGCGGATGGCCGAAATCGGGCGCCAGATCGGAATCCGACAGAGTGTCCCCGTTGCACACCACCAGGGCGCGCTCCAGCGTGTTCCGCAGCTCCCGGACGTTTCCCGGCCACGAATGGCGGCGAAGAAGCTCGAGCACCGCCCCGTCGATGCGCTTCACGGCGCGCTGGTGCTTGTGGTTCAGGTCCTGGAGCAACGCCTCCACCAACACCTCCAGATCGTCCAGATGGTCCCGGAGCGGCGGCAAGGTGATGCGCACGACGTTCAGCCGGAAGTAAAGGTCGTTGCGGATCAAGCCCTTGGCAACAGCATCCTCCGGCACCTTATTGGTGGCGGCCAGAACGCGGACATCCACTTCGATCTCCGTCTTGCTCGCCAGGCGCCTCACCTTCGAATCTTCAAGCACCCGAAGCAACTTCGCTTGAGTCGAAAAGGGCATTTCGCCGATTTCATCCAGCAACAGCGTCCCGCCGTCGGCCAGCTCGAAGCAACCGGCCCGGCGGTCCAACGCGCCGGTGAAGGCGCCCCGCTCATGGCCAAAGATTTCGCTTTCCATCAGGCTTTCTGGAATCGCTGCGCAATTCACGGCCACGAATGGATTCGAGCGGCGCGGGCTCAAATCGTGAACGGTTCGCGCCGCGAGCTCTTTTCCCGTGCCACTCTCCCCGGCGATGAGAATCGAAGCGTTGGACGGCGCCACCTGGGAGATGAGGGACAGCACCTCCTGCATTTTCCGCGATTTTCCAACCAGCTTTCCCAGAATACCGGCATCGCGCAGACGCCGGTGCGCGATTTCAAGCTCCCGAGTCCTCTGGCTGCGTTCCAGGCAGTTGCGGAGCTCAACCTGAAGCTTTTTCGGGTCTAGGGGCTTTTCGAGAAAGTTGAAGGCGCCAAGCTTGGTGGCCTCCACCGCGTCCTCGATGGTCCCTTGTCCGGAGAGCATAATGAAGCTCAGCGAAGGGTGGGTCTTCCGGACTTCGCGCAACAACTCCAATCCATTCCCGTCCGGCATGCGCAGATCGGAAATCACCACCACCGGGTCAAAGTCCTGGACCTTAACCAGCGCGTCTTCGCCGTTTTCCGCAGTCTCCGCTTCGTAGCCCCAACTCTCCAAAAGCGTCGCCAGACCCGACCGCTCGTTCAGCTCATCATCAACCACGAGAATTTTGGATCCCCGGGACAAGAGTCACGCTCCTGACAGGTGGCTGAAAAACTCCTTTTACCTGTCATTCTGAGCCCTTCGCCTGTCATTCTGAGCGAAGCGAAGAATCCCCCCAGGCTCAGGGCAGGCTCCGCGAAGAATCTGCTTTTATGTTGAATCAACGATCTGCGAGATTCTTCGTCGCCTTCGGCTCCTCAGAATGACATGCTTTCGGACTTTTTCAGCAACCTGCTAATTCTGAGTAAGCGTTTCCATTATACCGGGATTCTTCATCCAGTTGGGAAACCGGCCACTGCACGCCCGGTTTTTTGTGGAGAGCAGGTGCAGCGTGGGTGGGTAGCGTCGTGTCCAAGAAATGGGCGGACAGGATCCGCTTGCTGCGCCGGCATCCCTTCGCGGAGTTTACCGTGAGCCTCTTCGCTGCGCTCAGAGCGATTCGAAGCGGAACGAATCGGCTCAGGGCAGGCTTTGCCGGCAAATGCCGCCGGGACGGCGGCGCTACTTTGGAGGTGAGACAAAAAACGCCGGCACAAAAATATGCTGAGCCGGCCCGGTCAGGCGGGTTCGTTCACCGGATTCAAAACGCTATCCGTGCCCGGCGGGACACCGTCCAGCACTTCCCGGACGCGCGTCGCAAGCTGGTCGGCGTCGAACGGCTTTTGGATGAAGGCTGCATCCGGCTCCAGCGAGGTTTGCTGGGCATACGAAGTTCCGGCGTAGCCCGACATAAAGAGCACCCTGATTTCCGGGTGTTTTTCGGTCATTTGTTTAGCCAGAGCTTGACCACTCAATTGCGGCATCACCACATCCGTGAGCAGCAGGCTGATCGTTCCCGGATGTTTTTCAGCAAGGGCCAGGGCTTCCTTGCCGCTCCTCGCCTCAAGCACCAAGTAGCCTTGGGCGCGGAGCAACCGGCTGGTGAGCTGCCGGACGGACGGGTGATCCTCCACCAGCAGAATGGTCTCGGTGCCGTGGCGGGGCAGGGCTTGAACCTCAGCGGCCTTCGCGGGCTCCGGAACCTCATCCACCCGCGGCAGGTAAATCTTGAAAGTAGTTCCCTGCCCCGGTTCGCTGAATATCCAGATGTAGCCTCCGCTCTGCTTCACAATGCCGTAAACCGTGGCCAAGCCAAGCCCGGTGCCCTTGCCTTTTTCCTTGGTGGTAAAAAACGGCTCAAAGGCCCGGGCGCGCGTGGCAGCATCCATGCCGCAACCGGTGTCCTTGACCGTGAGCACCGTGTAGCGGCCCGGCGCCACCTTCACCGGGTCGCTGGCCAAGTTGTCCTCCACTTGGGTG
Organism: Terriglobia bacterium; assembly: GCA_050745605.1. Classification (GTDB taxonomy): domain Bacteria; phylum Acidobacteriota; class Terriglobia; order UBA7540; family UBA7540; genus CALCEB01. Next base: position 4,052 of record JBOGKI010000327.1, read on the forward strand.
TTCGAAGTCTCAATCATCAGCCGGCCCCCACGCGGCATGGCATCCCTGGCGTTCACCGCCAGATTCATAAGGACCTGGTCAAGCTGCGTGGGATCGGCCTTCACGCGGCCCAACGGCGAGGCCGGCGTGGTGACCAATTCGATGTCGTCCCCGATCAGGCGGCGCAGCAGCCGGCTCGTTTCCAACACCACTTGATTCAGATCAAGGATCTGCGGGGAGAGCATCTGCTGGCGGCTGAAGGCGAGCAACTGTTTGGTGAGCAGGGCCGCGCGCTCGCCGGCTTTCTTGATTTCCCGGATAGACCGGCGGTGATCGCTTTGGGCGGGGAGTTTTTCCAGCACGATGTCACTGTAGCCGATGATTGCGGTCAGCAGATTGTTAAAATCGTGCGCCACGCCCCCGGCCAGTCGCCCCACCGCTTCCATCTTCTGCGATTGATAGAACTGCTCCTGCAACTGCTTGCGCTCAGTAATGTCGCGGTAATTCACCACCAGGGCGCGGACGCTCGGCTCGCGCAGCAGATTCTTGCCCAAGGCCTCCAGCCACCGCCACGTCCCATTCTTGTGACGATAGCGAATCTGCAGGGTGACGGTGCTGTCCGGGTGATCGAGAAGCTTTTGGAAGGCGGTCTTGGTGGCGGCCGCGTCATCCGGATGCATCAACTCGAACACATCCCGGCCCAGCCGCTCCTCCACCTCATAACCCAGGATGGGGCTGATCGAATGGCTGGAAAACAGCACTTGCCCGCGCGCATCGATCAACGAAACGGCGTCTGAGCTGTTGTCGATCAGCTCCCGAAACCTTTTCTCGCTGCGGCGCAAAGCTTCCTCCGCGTCTTTGCGGTCGGTGATGTCAATCAGCGTCCCTTCAATGGTGGGTGGTGATCCGTCCTCGCTCTCAATCAGGGTGGCGGTGAAGAGCACCCATAAGGGGCGTCCGTCGCGCTTGCGCAGCGCCGCTTCAAGGTTGGTGACCGTTTTGAGTTCCACCACGCGCCGCATCAGGGCCTTCAGCTCGTCGGGAGCGGGGGCAATCTCCCACAGCGGACGTGCTTTCGCCTCTTCCGCCGATTCGTATCCGAACATCCGGGCTCCCGCCTCGTTGAGGTCGAGGATGCGTCCATCCAGCGTGACGCTGTACACGCCCGCCAGATTCCTCTCGAAAAGCAGCCGGTAGCGGCTCTCCGATGCACGCAGAGCTTGGACCGCGCGGCTATGGTCGTCGCGCAGGGCTTTCTGCACCAGGGCGCCATGAACCGCCACGGGAAGGCGGCGCAGGCCGTCCTTCAGGACGTAATCAGCAGCGCCCTCCTGGATGCACTCCACCGCCGCCGAATCCTTCAGCGTGCCCGTGACCAGGATGAAAGGAATATCCCGCCCGCTGGCTTTCAGCCGCGCCAAGACGTCCCGGCCCGTCCCCTGATTCAGGTTGTGGTCACAGAGAACGACGTCGTAGGTTCGCGTCCGGATCGCATCCTCAAAATCCGCAGGAGAAGCCACCCGATCCGCCTCGACAGAGTATCCCGCGTGTTCAAGCTCCAGGAGGCATAGCTCCGCGTCGGCGGCGTTATCCTCGGCAATCAGAACGCGCAGCAGTTTTGCGGGACCGGAGCTGGCCGGAACCATCGACGTACTCATAGCACTTCCCCGGGGCGGATTTACTCCCACGGCTTTTCAGAACGCTGCCAACTTGCTGACGCCTTAGTAATACTAGGTTAAGTAGTTGTTGACGTTTCGCCGGATGCCTGCTAAAGTCGGGCCATGACACCCGAGCGATTGAAAACTCTGGA
>JBOGKI010000328.1:0-5824 GCA_050745605.1 Terriglobia bacterium
CTTTCGGTCTGAGCGCCTATCCAGACGCTGCGGTAGCCGCTTCCTCACAGCGTCACCTTCTCCAGATATTGGGGAACCCGCACAGTCCAACCGAATTTTGCGGTGATCTTCTCCTTCAGTGACTCGGCGGCCTTGGGCTCGCCGTGCACCATAAATGTGGTGCGCGGCGCCTGCTTGAAGTTACCGAGCCAATGCAGGATCTCTCCATAATCCGCATGGCCGCTGAGGTTCTCCAGACTCTCGACGCGGGCGCGGACGGGGATCATCTGGCCCAGCATCTTCACTTCCTTCGCGCCGGATTGAATGGCCTGGCCTCTGGTGCCTGCGGCCTGGAAGCCCGCCAGTAGAATCGTGTTGCGATGGTCGGGCAGGCATCGGGCCAAGTGATGAATCACGCGGCCGCCGGTGGCCATGCCGCTTGCGGAGATGATGATCATCGGGAAGCGGACGTCGTTCAGCGCCTTGGATTGGTCCACGGTGCGATCAAAGTGGACGTAGGGCCGTGAGAAGAGCCGCAAGCCGTTGTGCTCCAACTCCTCGACGGCGAGGCTGTGATCCTCGTGGTGGCGGCGGTAGAGGTCCGTGGCGTCAATGGCCATGGGGCTATCCACGTGGACCGGCAATTCCTTCACCTTGCCCTGTTCGATGAGCTCGCGAAGCACAAATAGCAATTCCTGCGTGCGTCCCAGGGCAAAGGCGGGAATGACGACGGAACCACCGCGCGCCGCCGTGCTTTCCACGATACCGGCGAGCCGGGCCCGGAAATCGTCATCGGGATGGAGGCGGTCGCCGTAAGTGGATTCGCAGAGCAGATAATCAGGATTGGAGTCCGGACTGGCCGGCTCGCGCAGGATCAACGGATGGTAGCGGCCGATGTCCCCGGAGAAGAAGACCTTGCGCGTCGAGCCGTTTTCCCGGATGGTGACTTCGATCATGCGCGCGCCCAGCAGGTGCCCGGCACGAAAATAACGTGTGGAAAAATGCGGTGAGATTTCGAATGGTCCCGGACCGCTGACCGGGCGAAATGATTCGAGCGCCTTCAGGGCATCGTCGTGAGTGTAGAGAGGCAGGGCGGGTTTATGCTTGCTGTAGCCTTTGCGGTTGGCGTAAGCCGCGTCCTCTTCTTGCAGGTGCCCGGAGTCCGGCAGGACCAATGCGCAGAGGTCTACCGTCGCAGGCGTGGCGAGAATCTGGCCTCGAAACCCGTCTTTCACAAATTTCGGGATATAACCGGTGTGGTCAAGATGAGCGTGAGTGATCGCCAGATAGTTGACGCTCGCGGGTGGAACAGGCAGCGGGTTCCAGTTTCGCAGCCGTAGCTCTTTCAGGCCCTGGAAGAGGCCGCAATCAATCATCAGGCGCTCGCCGCCCGCTTCGAGCAGGTATTTGGAGCCGGTTACAGTGCCGGTTGCGCCCAGAAATTGGAGTGTGGCCAAAAGAGCGCCTCCCTAGCGGATTTGATATCCACCAATGATCTCAAGCTTCTCGGCGTACGAAGCTCACGGGCGTAGATGAGAAATTACAAAGGATTTGAATGGCTCGTAAAAATTCTGCTTGAGATCCTGGTAATCTAAAGGAAAGAACTGGACCATTTCGTACCTTGCAGCTTGGGAAGCATCCTTTAACTCCCGGTACCAGCCAAAGGGATGGAGCGACTGTTTGAACAGCGGCACGTTATCGATGGCCCATGTTTCTGTGTCCGCTTCACGTTTTCGACCCCTGTACCGCTTGATCTGAACGCCTTCCTGAGCGGCTAATGCCCGAAACCAGTGAAGAGCGGCGTAAAACAAAATGGTGATTGCCCAGCCAGCAAACTCCCTCTCCGCAAACTTAAATTCGTCCAGAAGTTTTTCGTTGTGGAGAGCTTTAGCCTGATGTTCCGCAGGGGTAGCCATCTTCAACGCCTGTAAAGGAAATCGAGTTCATCCTCGTCAAACTCTTCGTTGCCAACCGGAACTGACACCGTATTGAAATCAAAAGCCATTCCTGGGTGTGCTTTCATCAGCCGCCACTCCACTTCGTAAACCGCAAGCCGGTTGGTACGGTTTGAAGAATCAATATAGGTCCAAACGCTGATTCCATCGGGATTTGCTGTCGCGCAAACCGCCCAAACATTGGGATTGTCTTTGAGCATTTCAACAAATTCGTTCATCGCTGCCCCCACGCTTTGGTCCCGCGGAGTCAGTGGCTGAGCTGGTCCTGCTGCTGGCGGATTGTTATCCTGTGGCAATGAAGGGTTTCCTGGATATTCCTCCGGAGGACGAACCCAAACGGCGTCACCTATAAAAATGCATGGAGTGCTCATCGCTATCTAATCCTTACGAAGATCAATCTTGAGGATCGATGTGGCCAGAGGCTGAACATCACTACCTTCGCCTTCTACCCTCAACTCGAACCGGTAATCTCCCACCCCCTGGAACATGTCGGTGACGAGATACCACAAAGACTGCATGAGGCCGGTTTGTTCAATCGAGTCATGCCGGGGGCCTCCTTGCACCGGGACTTCGTTCCCCTGTCGATCAACTACCCTCAACGAAATGACGCAAGGCTCCAGAGCCTCAACTTTGTAAAATACACAGAAAAGCTTGCGGTCGCCGTAGTGCACCGGAATTTGTGGAAGAACGATCCTATCGAAGATGTCATGGACGGTCACCTTGCCGTCCGAACCTCTGGTTGCCCGGTCGCATAGCAGAAAGGCAAGCAGCTTGGCCTTGGTCATGGGCAAACAATAGCAAACGGAGGGTGGGCCGTCAAACCACCACGGACTCCTGATATTCACCGAATACTTTGCGCAAAGTTGAGGCAATCTCACCCACGGTGGCATACGCTTTCACGGCGGTGAGCAGGGGGGGCATCAAATTCCCGGAGGTCCTGGCCACGGCTTCAATCTGGCCCAAGGCCGCTTCCACTGCTGCAGCGTCACGCTGCGTCCGCAGCTTGCGCAGGCGCTCCACTTGCGCCCGTTCCACTTCGGGATCGATGCGCAGAATGGGCGGCGAGGCTAGCTGGTCCGAAGCGTAGCGGTTGATTCCCACAATCACTCTTTCTCCCGCTTCCACCGCTTTCTGGTATTCGTAAGCCGATTGCTGAATCTCCCGCTGGATGAAGCCGCTCTCGATGGCGCGGGGGACGCCGCCCAGGGCGTCGATGCGGCGGATGTAGTCGCGCGCGCCTTCTTCAATCTTGTTGGTAAGCGACTCGATGTAGTAGGACCCGCCAACCGGATCGACGGTGTTCGCCACGCCGCTTTCATGGGCGATGATCTGTTGCGTGCGCAGCGCGATGAGGGCGGAAGCTTCCGTGGGAAGCGCCAGCGCCTCATCCCGGGAATTGGTGTGGAGGGATTGCGTCCCGCCCAAGACCGCCGCCAGGGCCTGCAACGTGACCCGTACGACGTTCACGTCCGGCTGCTGCGCGGTCAGCGTGCTTCCTCCCGTCTGAGTGTGGAAGCGGAAAACCCAGGAGCGGGGGTTGCGCGCCTGGAACCGTTCGCGGGCCAGGCGCGCCCACAGCCGCCGGGCCGCACGGAACTTGGCGATTTCTTCCAGCAGATCGTTGTGCGCGTTCAGGAAGAACGAAAGGCGCGGGGCGATTTCATCCACGTTCAGGCCGCGCGCGCGAGCCGCATCGAGATAGGTGATGGCATTGGCGAGAGTAAATGCGATCTCCTGAACGGCGGTGGACCCGGCCTCGCGAATGTGGTAGCCGCTGATGGAAATGGTGTTCCACTCGGGCGCGTGATCGCGGCAGAATTCGAAAATGTCGGTCACGAGGCGCAAAGCAGGCTGGAGCGGATAAATATAGGTCCCGCGGGCGATGTACTCCTTCAGAATGTCGTTCTGCACGGTGCCGGACAGCTTCCGAAGGCTCACGCCTTGTTTTTCCGCCACCGCAAAGTAGAGAGCAAGCAGGATCGCAGCGGTGGAGTTGATCGTCATGGACGTAGAAACGCGATCGAGCGGAATGCCCGCGAAGAGCATTTCCATATCTTCGAGCGAATCGATGGCAACTCCAGCCCGGCCCACCTCGCCCCGCGCGAGGGGATGATCCGAGTCAAGGCCGATTTGCGTGGGAAGGTCGAAGGCTACAGAGAGCCCGGTGGTGCCGTGTTCCAGGAGGTAGCGGTATCGGGCGTTGGATTCCACCGCCGTACCGAAGCCGGCATACTGGCGCATGGTCCAAAGCCGCCCGCGGTATTGATTCGGATGAATGCCGCGCGTAAACGGGAATTCACCAGGTAGGCCCAACTCGTCCCGCTCGGTCCAACCCTCAAGATCGGCGGGGCCGTAAGAGGGTTTGGTCTCGACGCCGGAAGAGCTGGTGAATTTCGGCATGGACCGGGAGTTTGCGTTTTCATCCGCCATATGAGACTTTTCGGGTTTCAGGTATCACCGGACGCTGCGGGCTTTCAGAAAAGTATAAAGCGCGCAAAAGAAAAGGACGAAAGCGAACGGCGCGACCATTGCGAAGGTGAAGAACACGACCCTATCTTGGGGCAATTCTAAATGAAGTTTCCAATACTTCGCGGCTTCCATGCCACACGCGATCGAGAAGCCGAGAAAAACCAGCCCCACACTAAAATGGAATATCTGTTGTGCGAATCGCCACAAGCGGCTCAGGTAAAATCCCATTGGAGTTCATCATCCCTCGAATTCGTGAAGAGGCTCTTGTTCCTCCACTTTCCAGCCTAGCACTTTCTGGTGACAAAGATGAAAGGAGCCAGACGAACGAGGCCGAATAGCGCTCCGCTACAGAGGATTTCCAATCATGGTGACACCAAATGCTGTAGCGGCGGTCGGAGTCTACCCTGGAAGGGACCGCCGTTCTTTGGCGCTCCCCGCTTCGCAGCGGGGCAGGCGCCGAGCGCCGTTACCGGGAAACCTGCCAGCGCAATTTGCAATCCTCAATAGAATCTCCGCATCATCTGTGCGTCGCCGCGCCTCACTTCTGAGTTGAGTCAGCATTCGCACCCGAAGGCTGATTCACATGCCTCCGCCACCATGGTCCGCGTAAGGCTCTGCCCGCCGTGGCGCCGGTCAGCTTGCCATGGTCAAATTCGAGCTGGCCGTTCACAAAGACGTAGTCGACGCCCGCGGGCAGGCTCACGGGATGCTGGTAAGTGCCCGTGTCCTTGATGGCGGCGGGATCAAAGACGGTGACGTCGGCAAAGTAGCCGGGCTTGAGTAAGCCACGATCCTCAAGACGCTCGCGATTGGCGGGCAGGCTGGTGATCTTGCGGATGGCTTCTTCCAGCGGCATCAGATGCTTTTCACGCACGTAATAGCCCAGGAAGCGGGGCATGGAACCCCAGCCGCGAGGATGGTCGTGTGGCGAGTACAGAGGTCCATCCATCGAGCTTTCGTTGTCATCCAGGCCAATGCTGGTCCAGGGCTGCTTCAGTCCGTATTGCAAGTCCTTTTCACTCGCGATGAGATAAAGAGCTTCGGTTTGCGCGTTATCGGCGATGACGAAGTCGAACAGAGCAGACAGCGGCTCCTTGTGCTCGATTTGCGCCACCTGAGCGACGGTCTTGCCCTCGTATTTTTTGAGAGCGGGATTCATGACGGAGGAGATCGTGACGCCGGACGCGCCGCCGCTATCGAAATAGAGATTCTCCCAATCCGGGTGGTCTTCCGCCATCTCCGTGCGGATACGCCGGCGCGCGGCAGGATCGTGCAGGCGGGCGAGTAGTTTCACGGGCCCGCCGTTTGCCACCCACGGAGGAAGGCTGGAAGCGAGAGCGGTGGCGCCAGCCAAGTAAGGGTACATGTCGGCGGTGACATCGAGGCCCGAATCACGCGCCGCTTGTATCTTGGCGATGAGC
>JBOGKI010000329.1:0-5763 GCA_050745605.1 Terriglobia bacterium
GGCGGCGCTTATCTGCGTGCCGGGGAGGATGCCAAAGCCGAAGCGGCCCTCGATCGCGCGCTCGCACGAAGGCCGGATTCAGTCAACACCCTGTATCTCGAAGCTCAAGCCTACACGCGCGAGAACCACTATTTGCAAGCCTTCCAACTCTTATTCCGGGCGCGCCAGCTCGATCCCAAGAACACCGATGTCATCTTCCTTCTCGCTCGCCTGAGCATGATGCAAAGCTACTTTGAAGACGCGATTCCGGTGCTTGAGCAAGGCGTGAAGATCGATCCGAATCGCCCCGATCTCCACGCCGCCCTGGGCGAGAGCTATTTCAGTGCGGGAGACCTTGATAAGGCTTACGTCCAATTTCGCACTTTGCTGAAGCTTGATCCCTTGGCGTCATCGTATGCATTCATGGGGCTGTACTATTTGCATAAGGGCCAATTCGATGAGGCCAAGAAGAATTTTCAGCAGGGCGTGGAAAGAGACGGGCATAACCTTGAGTGTCTTTACAATCTCGGCTTCATCGCTGACAAGCAGGGAGATTTTCAAGCCGCTGAAAAGTTCTTGAACCAGGTGCTGCAGTTGAATCCGGATTATGGCAATGCGCTGTACGAACTGGCCGGCGTAAAAATAGCCGAAAAGAAATTTGCGGAAGCGTTACCGCTCCTGCGGCATTACGTGCAGTTGAACCCCAACGAGTCGAAGGGATATTACAAGCTTGCCATCACCGAACGAAGCCTTCACCAGACCCAGGCTGCCGATGCCGATTTTAAGGTCTTTGAGACTCTTGCCAAGAATCCGCCCTCCGGGCCAATGCCCTTTCAACATTTCCTTCAGGGCGTGAGTCAAAAGGTCAGCTTGCCTCCGCAGGAGCAAGCGCAGGCCGATCTCCATGACCTTATCCAGCAGGTGAAGCTTCATCCGGAACGGCCCCGTCTCCTCTATTTGCTTGCGGAAACCTATCTCAAGCTCGGCCAGATTCCCGAGGCTCTGAAAACGCTATCGGACCTTCGCCAGGTGAGCGGTGGCGACGTCCGAACTCTGGTGGGGGAAGGAGTGCTTCTGGCTCGATATAAGCTGTACCCGGATGCCATTCAGTATTTTCAGATGGCGGTGGCGGCGGACTCCAGTTCGGACGATGCCAAGTATGATTTGGCGGATGCCTATTTCGAGGCGGGCGATGATGCCCACGCCTTGGAGTGGTTGCAGAAGATTTCACCGCAAGGCAGGAATCAGGCTTCTTGCCTGGCGCTGCGGGGCGATACGGAAGCGCACCTCGGGCATTTTTCCGAAGCCGAAAGCAGTTTTAGGAAAGCCATTCAGCAAAGCCCGGATGAAGATTTGTACTATCTCTCTCTGGCGCTGACTCAGATGCGGGCGGAAGATGCGGCGAGCGCGCAGCAGACCCTGCAACGCGGAGAGGATCGAATCCCAGACTCTGGCAAAATCCTGTGGGGCCGGGGAGTGCTGGCGGTGGTTCAGGGAAAAGACCAGGAGGCGCAGGAATATTTTGAACGCGCGCAGGATTTGCTGCCGCAATGGGAAAGCAGCTACTCCGCGCTGGGAACGTTTTACTTTGAGACAGGGCAATTCTCCAAGGCTCAGGAGACGCTGGATCGGTACGCCCGGCTCTTTCCGCACGGAGGGCTGAATGTTGAAAAGTTACGCCAGGTTCTGTCATCTTATGACCATCAGGACCGCCCTGAATCCCTGTCGCTCTCGCCCCAGGGGCGCACCCAATTCCTGGCGATGGCCCTCGCCCTGGCGGACCGCAATCCTTGAGCGGAGGCGGCTCCTGCGGCGCTTCGCGGAGCCGCATGGATATCTGCTCGCAAGGAGATGTCATAAAATTTCCTCAACCATCGTATTGGTATGTGGTGTCCCCGGCGCTGATCGGTTGTTGAGGAGTCTGATTTGCCATGCTGAGCGAATCGAAGCATCTGCTTGTCGCATTGAAACCAAAAAGCACAGGTTCTTCGCGGAGTTTACCCTGAGCGAAGCCGGAGGGCTCACAACGACAGCCCAAAAGACCTTTTCAGTAACCTGCTAAAGTTCGTTTTCACCCTTGTATGATGTTATTTGTGGCTTCGCGCCCCAGCCACCTCGCCTATCGCGATGGCTGGATACACTTCACGGAGGGATTCATGAAATCAAAAATAGGCTGGCTCGCATCCGTTGCCGTCATCTTCGCGTCGTTCTTGGTTTTCACAACGCCCAGCAGCCCGGCGGCTGCCGGAGATTACCACCTGATCAAGAAGGTGGTTCTGGGCGGTGAGGGTTTCTGGGACTACCTAAAGCTGGATAGTGCCGCGCGCCGCCTCTACATCTCGCGCGGAACGCATGTGATGGTGCTCAATGCGGACACGTACAAAGTCGTGGGTGACATTCCCGACACTCAAGGAGTGCACGGTATTGCCCTGGCACCCGAATACGGCCGCGGCTTTGTGAGCGACGGTCGCGCCAATGAAGTCACCATTTTTGATCTGAAGACCCTGAAAACGCTGGGCACCGTCAAGACCAGTGAAGGTCCGGACGGCATCATCTATGATCCCGCTTCGCACCGGGTCTTTACCTTCAACGGCCACTCCGGAACTTCAACGGCTATCGATGCTGCGACAGGAAAAGTCGCGGGCACCATCGATCTGGGCGGCCGCCCGGAGTTTGCCGCCGCGGACGGCGAGGGTCACGTCTATAACAACCTTGAAGATAAGAGCATCGTTCTGCAGATTGATTCCCACTCGCTCAAAATTCTGAACCGCTGGCCGCTCGCGCCCGGCGAAGGCCCCTCCGGTATGGCCATCGATTCCCAGCACCGGCGGCTTTTCAGCGGATGCCACAACCAGATGATGGCGATCATGAATGCGGATACCGGCAAAGTGATCGCCACGCCGCCGATCGGCCGCGGCGTGGATGCCAATCGCTTCGACCCCGGTACGCAATTGGCATTCAGCTCGAACGGCGACGGTACCCTGACCGTGGTTCACGAGGATTCACCAGACAAGTTCACCGTAGTCCAGAACGTTCAGACTCAGCGGGGCGCGCGGACGATGGCGCTGGACCCCAAGACTCACCGCGTGTTCCTGGTGACGGCCGAATTCGGGCCGCCAGAACCTGCGAAGCCGGGACAGCGCTACCCGAGACGCACAATGGTCCCTGGGTCATTCACCCTGCTGATATTTGGGCAATAGCAGCAAGGCGCAAGGATCATAGATGCGATTGCACCTCGGGGCTGGCTGGAGACCCATTTAATTGACGGCAGATTGCCCGGCCCAGCACGCCGCAGGCGGCGGGCTCTTCTCCGGTGGTGGGTTAGCCTGGTCGCTGACCCGCCACCTCAATTCGCATGGGTCACGATGGTCCATCAAAATAGCGCCACGGGCCGCCATCATTTCCTGACCTTGGCCAACACCGCAGCGCGCGTGGCTCCGAGCGTTGCCTGGAGCGTTTCCCGGGGAACGCTGGTCACAAAAGGTTCGAGCATCCAACCGAGCCCCGTAGGAATATCGCGCGTCAGCGAAATCGATTCGCACTGCACGTAAGCGCCTCCATCACTCTCCTCAAATCGCCAGTAGCTATTGATGCGCCACAAGAACCCGCCATCGCGTCCAACCGGCAAGAGATATTCGTCAGGCTCGCCCGGGTCCCGGACTTCCTGAATGCGCGTGGAGTACGAACGGCTTGACCAGTGCATTCGATCCAGCCGAGCGTAGCGGGCTTGGTGCTCAGTATCGAGAGTAACAGTGATGATCTTCTTCTCTTGAATGCGCAGGTAAATCTTGAATTCGTTGCCTTGATGATCAATCAGCCGCGAGCGGATCACCTGAGGTCGGTAATAATCCTGCTGATGGGCGTAGTCCTGAACGGTCTCGAGAACCTGCTGGATCGATACGCCGGGAATGAACACGATCCCAAGCCAGTGGTGAATGAGCCCGCCCGGAGCCAGGAAAGCGTGGCCCGAGGAATCGAGCGTCGTCACCTGCTTGATGAAAATCTGGCCCTGATGGAGTGACGCCTTGACCTGGCTGCCCTCAGATGCGGGAAGGGAGTCGAAGTAAAGGAATGCGTTTGCGTTGTTCTCCTCCCTGGTAATGCGAACTTCAGTGGCCTTCACGTAACGTTCAAACCTTTCGATGGTTTCCGGCTTGAGGCCGACGGTCAGAATTTTGATGAAGGGCCCGCCCGCCAGCGCCAGAATGAGCAGAATGGATGGCATTTCACCTCGAAGGATCGGGACTTGATGGGTGCTGAGCCTCAGTGCGGGCTTGGTCCCTCGGTCACTTGAACCAGGTCCTGAGGGCGGAGCCATTTCGCAAACGCTGCCTCCACGTCCGCAGCCGTGAGTTTGACGTAACGCTCGGCAGCCAGGACCGGCTCGTTGAGCGGCAAGCCGATCGCCGCGCGCCCGAGCAAACCTCCCGCAATGCTATCCACGCTCGATTCGGCCAATGGGATTTCCCGCAGAAGAAGAGCCTTCGCCTGCTTGATTTCGCTGGCAGTCGCCGGTTGCGTCTGCATCTGCCGCAAATCGTGCTCCACAATGGCCCGTACCTTGGAGACGTTGGGCGGATCGCAGCCATAACTGACCTCGTAAAGGCCCCGGGTCTTGCCGAAATTGAACGAAGACGAAACGTAGTACACCAACCCGCCGTGTTCACGCAGGTCCCGGTAAAACCGGGTGGCGTAAAAGCCCCCGCCCAGAATGTGATTACCAAGTTCCAGGGCGTAATAGTCCGGACTGAACCGGTTCAAGGCCAGGGTCTCGGCCAGTGTCGCCCGGTCCTGAACGCGGCTTTTATCCGGCACGGCCGCGGCCGAGAGTCGGTTCAAAGGAACCGGCGGCAAATCCGTCGCGGGCTTGGCCCCGGAGGCCTTCCAGTCGCCAAAGTATTTTTCGATCACGGTGCGAGCTTCGTCCGGCGTCACATCACCGATCACGACGATCGTCGTCAAGTCCGGCCGGAAAACGCGTTGGTAGTAATTCTTCACGTCTTCCAGCGTCAGCGAACGGACGGAGGCGGGAGTGGCGTGGCGCAAGGTTGGATCATGCTTTGGGAACAACGCAGCGTGCAAGGCTTGATGCATCAGGAAATCCGGGCTTTGGAGCTCGCCGGCCACCGCAGCCGCTGATTGATTCTGAATGATTTTAAAAGCCTGCTCGGGAAGAGCCGGGGAAAGCTCATTTTCCGCGAGGAGCTTCACGCCGTCATCGAAGTGGTTCGGCATCACCTGCAGCGAAAAACCCGCTCCCGCCGATTCGTTGGCGCCGATGGCGTCCAGCGCTCGCTGAAATGCCAGACGGTCCAGCGTGGTCGTGCCGTAGGAAAAGAGTTGGGCCAGCACGCTGCTCGTCCCTTCCTGGCCGTCCGGCGTTTCGAGGTCGGAATTGGTTTTGATGTGGCCGTAGACGCTCACCGTATTGCTGACGGATTCCTGTTGCACGATCAGCTTCAATCCGTTGGAAAACGTTGTCACCACCGGACTCACTGTGGACGCAGGAATAGAAAGCCGTTTCAGATCTTGCTCGGCCCACGCCGGCAAAGCCACAGGATGAATTTGCTTGGGAGCAAAAGATTCTTGGCCGCCAAAGCCTTTCGAGGAAACCGGTTTTCCGGAGGGTTGAGGCGTGAGGACGGCGGCAATGGTATGGTCAAAGACGAGATACTGCTTCGCCACACGATTGACATCCTCGACGGTCACCTTCTCGATGGCCTGGACATCTTCTTCGGGTGAATTGCGGCCCTCAATTGCCACCGCTTGTGACCAGGCCATGGC
>JBOGKI010000330.1:0-5738 GCA_050745605.1 Terriglobia bacterium
ACCTATGCCTGGGCATGAAGGCGGAGTCGATCCTGATTGAACGCATTCCCGGTAAATCGACAGTGGGCATCGAGGTTCCCAATCTCCACCGCGAGATCATCTACTTGCGGGAAATTATTGAGTCCAGCGAATTCGTCGCCTCGCCCTCCCGTCTGACGATCTGCCTGGGCAAAGACATTACCGGCAGGACCAAGGTTGCGGAGCTGGCGCAAATGCCCCATCTGCTGATCGCCGGCTCCACGGGATCCGGCAAAAGCGTGGCCATCAATTCGATGATCCTCTCGGTGCTTTATAAATCCACGCCGGACGAAGTGAAACTCATCCTGATCGATCCGAAGCGGTTGGAATTGAATCTCTACGACGGTATTCCCCACCTTTACACTCCCATCGTCACGGAGCCGAAGGTGGCCGCGAACGTGCTTCGCCGCGCCACCCTGGAGATGGAAGAACGGCTGAGGAAGCTGGCGCAGCACGGCGTCCGCAACATCGAGCAATACAACCGGCTTTTCGAGCCGGATGCTACCTTGAATCTGTTCGATCCGAAGGACGCCGAGGAAAAACCGCTGCCCTACCTGGTGATCGTGATTGACGAGCTGGCGGACCTGATGATGGTCGAGCCTCAGAACGTCGAAGAATCGATCACCCGCCTGGCCCAGATGGCGCGCGCCGTGGGCATTCACCTGATTCTGGCCACGCAACGCCCTTCGGTGGACGTGATCACGGGGTTGATCAAGGCAAATCTGCCGTCGCGCATCTCCTTCCGCGTGGCGTCAAAAGTGGATTCCCGCACCATCCTCGATTCCAACGGCTCGGAAGCCCTTTTAGGCCGGGGCGACATGCTCTTCATGCCGCCCGCCAGCGCCCGGCTGGTTCGACTGCACGGTTCGTTGGTGACCGAAAAGGAGATCAACCGCGTCGTGGAATGGTGGAAGTCCCAGTCCACGCCGCAATACAACGAGGAATTCTTGAAGCCCATCAAGGACAAAGACCGCGGCGGCGACGCCGAAGACGATGAAGAAATTTCCGCCGAGCTCGACGCTGTTTACGAAGATGCGGTGCGTCTGGTGGTTGATTCCGGCAAAGCCTCCACCTCACTTCTGCAGCGGCGGCTGCGCCTGGGTTATGGCCGGGCGGCACGGCTGCTCGACATGATGCAGCGGGACGGGATCATCAGCGCTCCGGATGGCTCCAGGCCGCGCGAGGTCCTTAAACGCCCGGACTGGCTGGAAGAGGTGGATGAGTCTTTGCGTTAAGAGGGCTTGCGGCTTCCGCCACCGATGGATGACGCCAGCGGTTTTGGCTTTTGCCCCGCCAGTCCTCATTCTTCTTTTCATCTCTCATCCACGAAGGCCACTAGATTCACACCGGCGCCGTTCCGCTATCCCCTCGTATACATCGCATTGTGATATAATAATAGATGGACCGTGACCTGACTCAACTGCGCCGTAGAGAACTGAGGCGCTTTCGGGGTATCGCGCCGTGTCTTGACAACAAGCAGGAAGGCCGCCAGTCCGGGTAAACCCGTATCACACAAGTCTCGACTGGATGCGGTCCGATGGTGAACTCAACCTGAAAGTTCCGTCATGCAAGCAGCGGTTCATGTAGTCCGGGTATCTTTCTATATCACATGGCGATATATTATTAGGGTGTGTCAAGTTTCTACGGTCAATGCGGGATCTGGTTAGGTGGAGGGGCTTTGAATGCTTTCTGACCGGCTGATCAGGACGATTGAAACTCACGCGGAGGAGCTAACGCGCGGTGCTCTGGGTGACTTGCAAAGCAGTCCGCACACGCCTTCTTACCAAAAGCTTTCCTCTGGCGACTTATACCAGCGCGTGTATAAGGTTTACCACGATTTAGGCACCTGGCTGTCGGAAAAGACGGATGAAGCCATCCAGACCTGCTATCTCCAACTCGGGGAGGAGCGTTTCAACCAGGGCGTGCCTCTCCGGGAAGTCATTTGGGCTCTGACTCTCACGAGATACCGGTTGCGAGATTACATCCGCAGTTCCGGACTGGCGAATTCAGCGCTCGATCTTTACCAGCAAATGGAACTGCATCAGTTAGTCAGCCACTTTTTTGATCGCGCAATCTACTATACCGTCGCAGGTTATGAGAACGCGGCAGCGGTGAGGCGCGACAAGGGCGCGCTCGCCGGGCACGGGGTAAGCTGGGCAAGACGCGCAATGCCGGGCCTTCGAATCGGCCACGGCCATCAGCGTGAGTGACCTTGGTTTGTCGGAGGGTTTTTGCGAGCCGGGTGAAGGTTCCAGCAGGGTCGGACCTCATGGGCTCGATACCTTGTCAACGAGGGTCATAGGCCATGACGCGGCCGCCAGGACCACTACCACAGGCGCCTTGAACGTCCCCGCCGAATCGATTGCCTCCGCCGACAGCAATGAGCTCGGCAGCTTCTTTCCGCGGTACCATTCTCTGACAGATCTGACCACAGAGAGGATCGGAACGACCGCCGCCTCGCCGAGGCCTCGGACCGCCTCAAGCCGGGCTGGCGCTGAGCATCACGTCCCAACAAACGTTGTCGCCTACACATCGCATTGTGATATAAATGCTAATGGATCGTCATACGGCCTCTATGGAAGCTTCTCGGAAACGCGCCGGGGGCTTGCTGTTTGAGCTGGCCCGGTTCCGTTACCGCTTGCGCCTGTTTCTGCGTTTCAGCGAATGCGCCGCCCGCGCCGGGGGCGTGACGCCGCAGCAGCATCAGTTGCTGCTGGGTGTGGCGGGCTACACCGGGAAGGGTTGGGCCACGATTTCCGATCTGGCGGAGTTTCTTCAGGAGCGGCATAACGCCGTGGTGGGCTTGGTGGAACGCGCGGCGCGAAAGGGACTGGTTTTCAAGGAGCGGGCTGGCCGCGACCGCCGCTTTGTCCGGGTCCGCGCCACGCTGAAAGGGAAAGCGGTGCTCCGAAAACTGGCGGAACCGCATTTGGAGGAACTAAGGCGGCTTCGGGCGCGGCTGCCGGGCGTTTCAAGATCTCGACGTCAAAAAACCGCGTAAAGAAAGGTATTTTAAGTGAATCCGGAAAGTTCGGCTGGGAAGGACCACGGCGCGGGCGACATTAGACGCCGCTGGTTCAAAGATTTCGGGGTCGCCCTGGAAGCTCAGGTGGTACGGGTCTCGATCTACGCGCTCTTGGTGGGGCTGATCGGCGGCTTGGTGGCCCAGGGACTCCTCGAGCTCATCTATTTCTTCACCAATGTTTTCTTCTTCGGCAAGCTGTCCTTCGCCATCACTTACCCTGTCCACCATCACCTCGGCGCGTGGGTCATCCTGATCCCTCCCATCGGCGGGCTTGTGGTCGGGATCATGATTTATTACTGGGAGCCGACGCTCAAGGGACATGGCATCCCGGAAGCGATGGAAGCGGTGCTGGTGGGAAAAAGCAAGATTCGCCTACGCGTAGGAATCTTGAAACCCATTGCCACGGCTCTGGTGATTGGAACCGGCGGTCCATTCGGGGCGGAGGGGCCCATTATTCAGACGGGCGCGGCCTTCGGGTCGATTTTCGGCCAATTGGTCCACCTGACACCTTACCAGCGCCGAGTCTTGCTGGCCGCCGGCGCTGCGGCGGGCATGGCTGCAACGTTTACCGCGCCGTTAGCAGGCATCATGGTGGCGATTGAACTTTTGCTCTTCGAATTTCGCGCCCGTTCCTTCATCCCGGTTGCCCTGGCTTCCGCCGTTGCCACCGCGGTGAGGGTCCACTTTGTAGGCTGGGCGCCGTTATTTCCAGCGCCTGCCTTCTCCCTGAACAGTATGCAGGAACTTTGGCTGTTTGGCCTGCTCGGCGTGCTCATGGGAATCATCGCTGTTGGCATGATCCGGGTGCTGTTTTGGCTTGAAGATTTCTTTGATCACTTTGCCCTGAAACCTCCCGCAATCTGGTCGCCCGTGGTCGGAGGTCTCATCCTGGGTGTGATCGGGTTCTTTTACCCTCAGGTCTTCGGGACAGGGTACGACACCATCCGCGCGATGCTGAACAATCGCGCCGCGGTCGGCGAACTTTTAGCGGTCTCCGTGGCCAAGTTTTGGGCCCTGGTGATTTCGCTCGGATCGGGAACCACCGGTGGCGTGTTTGCGCCTTCCTTGATTGTCGGAGGCGGGGTGGGGGCAGCATACGCTTCGGCATGGCACCATTTCTTTCCTCACTTCGTCAGTAACCCCGCCTTTTACGCCCTCGTGGCTATGGCGGGCGTCTTTGCAGGCATTGCACGAGCTCCCTTCACCAGCATTGTGTTTCTGGTTGAACTTAGCCGCAATCCCAATTCGATTTTGCCGCTGGTGGTCTGCTGCATGGTGTCCGATGGTTTTGTGCGGCTATTCAGCGCTGATTCCATTATGACCGGCAAATTGGTAAAGCGCGGCCTGATTGTCAGTCAGGACTATTCCGTGCCCATCATGGTGCGCGCCCGGATCGAGGAGGTGATGCGAAAAGAATTTGCCGTGATTCCCGCCGATAGAGATGTCCGCTTGGTGACCGAAGAGTTTTCAACCGAAGGGATTGGGGCCCTGCCCGTGGTTGAAGAAGATGGCCGCTTGGTGGGTGTGGTCGAGGCTAGGGATCTCCTGAAGGGAGTGGAGAACAACCTCAAAGTGCGAGATGTTGTTCACCAGAACTTCGTGTTGGCGTGGCCCGGACAGACACTGGACCAGGTTTCGCGCCAGATGATCGAGCAGAAGTCCGAACACGTGGTCGTCGTCGAAAAGGACGGTAATAACAAACCCATCGGCATCGCGCGAGCCGCGGATATTCTGCGGCTCCGCCGTTGGCTGGTGGAGGAGGAAACCAAGGAATCCGTCCACCCCCTCTCTCGAAAGTCCTCCAAGAGTCGCGCGGAAGATACTGGCGGATGAGACGGCGATTCCAGATCCGTCTTGGCGCACTCCTTTTTTCATCGCGGCCAATCCAGTGTCTGAATCCTCGCCGCGCGGCGAACCGCTGTTTCTAACAAATCCTTGGAAGAGACGAGCTCATTGATCAATCCCAGGGTGAGTGCCTGCGTGGCGGGAATTCTTTCCGCTGTCAGGAGGATTTCCAGAGCCGCCGCTTTTCCGATCTGCCGGGCCAGGCGTTGGGTTCCGCTCCAACCGGTCATCAACCCATCCGATGGACCCGGATGCGCGAACGAAGCATCATAGGACGCGACGCGAGCCTGGCAGGCGAGTGCCAGGTCCAGCCCTCCGCCAAAACAATATCCACGGATCGCCGCCACCACGGGTACCCGGAATTCATTCACCTTCCGGCACAAATCTTGGCCCATCAGGGCAAAGCCGGGCGCTGACACACCATCCAGCGCTGATACTTCCGCGAGGTCGGCTCCGGTGGCGAAGGAATCATCGTTTGCAGCAAGAACGATCGCCGCAAATGCCGCTGATTGTCCGACGGAATCCAGCAGCTCCTTCAGTTCCAGAATTGTCTTTTGCGTGAGGCGTGGATAGCCGTGTGGCGGGGAAAATGTGAGGATGGCCACGGAGCCTTGGCTGCTGAGGCTAATACACGGTGAGACGGTCATGGAAAATGGGGCCTTGAAGAAGGTCTAGCCTGGATTATGCATGAACCTCTCCAGGGGGACCGTCAGGGCACGGTTTTAACCGTGCCGAATGACACCAGCTAAGTAGCTCCTTGTCTTCGATTCCCAACGGCTCGCGGCAACGAGCCGTTGGGAATCGAAGACAAAAGAAACGAGTTCCCGCCGCCGAACGGCACGGTTAAAAC
>JBOGKI010000331.1:0-5737 GCA_050745605.1 Terriglobia bacterium
CTCCAGCCCGGTTCGGCTTCGTCCGGCGCATGATTGAGAAGTCGAAATATTTTCTGATTACAACCATTTTCAACACCTTCCCGCTTCCACAAAAGGCTGGCTTCCGGTCGAGCTTTGCTTACGCTGGCGAGTCCGTGGATCGCGGCTATACCGTGCTCGTTTTTCCGGAAGGCGAGCGGACGAGGGCGGGGAACATGGGCCCTTTTCGCGCGGGCATTGGCATCCTGGCGAGCAACCTGGGCATTCCGGTTGTCCCGCTTCGTCTAACTGGCCTCTACCAGTTCAAAGGGCGGCACATCGCCCCCCCAAATGCCATTACCGTTTGGGTTGGACCTCCGGTGATTTTCCCTCCGGGGACGGATGCCACAACCATCACACAAGAATTAGAAAGCCGGGTTGCTGCGCTGGGCGAGAACTGTTAGCCGCCTGGCGGCTTTGGACCGGCCCCGGTTGCGAAAGGAACCCGCGAAAGAACCTGGCTCTGCACTCTCCCAGTCTTGTTATAATGACGCCTCCGTTTTTCCAGCAGGGCGGCGGGGCTGGTCGTCCCGTCGTGCGCGATCCAAATACCTTCCGCCGGGGGAGAACATTCATGAACAGAGACACCATTACTCATCGGGCATTCACCGCAATAGTTCTGAGCTTCACTTTCGTTGGAACGCTGATGCTTTCCGGCGCCATTTTAAAAGCCGATTCCGCGTCCGCCGATGTTTTTCATAACTTAAAGTTCCGTGATCTCGGCCCCGGCACGGCGGGCGGCCGCGTGACCGCGATCGTCGGCATCGCGGGCAATCTCGAGATTTATTACGTGGGCACGGCAGGGGGCGGCGTCTTCAAGACCATCGACGGCGGCCTGCAATGGAAGGCCATCTTCGAGCATGAGGCCACAGGCTCCATCGGCGCTCTGGCGCTTGATCCCTCCAATTCCAGCACCATCTGGGCGGGCACCGGCGAGGCCAATATTCGCAATGATCTGATTGATGGCCACGGCGTGTACGTTTCGCATGACGCGGGTCACTCCTGGAAATTCATCGGTCTTGGCGATGCTGGCCAGATTTCCGATATCGCCGTCGATCCCCGCAATCCTAATGAAGTTTTCGTGGGAGTGCTCGGACACGCTTGGGCGCCGAACACTGATCGCGGCGTTTTTCGCACCACCGATGGCGGCAAGACCTGGCAAAAGGTTTTGTACGTGGATGACACGACGGGCGTCGCCAACCTCGTGATGCAGCCCGGCAATCCCAACGTGCTCTATGCAGCGATGTGGCAATTCCGCCGTTACCCGTGGACCCTGAACAACGGCGGTCCGGGCAGCGGCATCTACCGCAGCGCCGATGGCGGCGACACCTGGAAAAAACTGACGGAGGGATTGCCCGCCGGGCCTTATGGCCGCATCGCGCTGGCTGTTGCGCCCACCAATCCCAATCATCTCTACGCTTTGATCGACGCGAAAAAAGGAATGCTGTGGCAATCGATGGACATGGGCGATCACTGGACGGCGGTGAGCAACAATCACGGCCTGGATGTGCGGCCGTTCTACTTTTCGCGCATTCTTGTTTCCCCGGCCAACGAGAACAAGATTTATACGCTTTCCTTCAACCTCATGGAATCGGACGATGGCGGCAAGACCGCGCGCGCCATCGACCGCCACGTGCATCCGGATCATCACGCCCTTTGGATTGATCCGAAAAACCCCGATCGCATGATCCAAGGCAACGATGGCGGCGTGTTTCTTTCAACGGATGGCGGGAAGACCTGGCGGTTCCTGGACGGTCTCCCCATCGAGCAGTTCTACCAGGTGGCGGCCGACAGCCGCTCGCCCTACAACCTCTGCGGCGGCCTGCAGGATAACAATTCCTGGTGTGGGCCATCCAGCGACATCGGCGGGCGCTCGGATTCCAGCCTCCGGTGGTACACCGTGGTGGGCGGCGACGGCGAGTATGCGGTTCCGGCGCCCAGCGATCCGAACATCATTTACACCGACTCGCAGGACGGATTTATCGAACGGCTCGACCTCACGACCCATCTTTCACGGTTCGTTCGTCCTTCTGTGGATTCCGTGGAGGAGATGAAGCCATCAGCTCTCAAGTACCGGTTCAATTGGACCTCACCAATCGCGGTCTCGCCCACCGACGCGAACACAGTCTACCTGGGCGCCAACGTCCTATTCAAGTCCACCGACGGAGGCCAGCACTGGACCGCCATCAGTGACGATCTCACGCGAAACGACAAGAGCAAGCAGCCGGTAGCCGGCGAACCGATCAGCCACGACGTCAGCGGCGCAGAAACCTATGACACCATCCTCTCCATCACGCTGGCGCCCACCGATCCCAAAGTGATCTGGGTGGGGACAGACGATGGCCTGGTGCAGGTGACTCGCGACGGCGGGAAACATTGGACCAACGTCACCAGCCAGATTCCGGGCGCGCCCGCATGGGCCATGGTTTATCAGCTTGGCGTTTCACCGTTCGACGCGGGCACCGCCTATGCGGCGTTTGATGGGCACAAACTGGACGATCACAAACCCTATGTCTACCGCACGTCCGACTACGGCCAAACCTGGCAGAAAATCACGACTGGCCTGCCCGGTGATGAGCCCATTCACGTGGTGCGCGAGGACCCAAATCAGAAGGGATTGCTGGTGGCGGGAAGTGATACCGGGCTTTTTTACTCCACCGATGACGGCAATCAATGGGCCTTTTTGAAGGCTAATTTCCCCACCACTGCGGTCTATGACTTGAAGTTCATCAAGTCCACGCACGATCTGGTGGTGGCGACGCACGGCCGGGGAATCTTCGTGCTCGATGACATTCGGCCGGTCGAGGAGTATTCGGCCTCGCTCGCATCCTCCGGCTTTCATCTTTTCACCCCTGGCGCCGGAGTCCTTTACCATCACTGGCAGCGCGACGAAGGCCAGCAGAATTCCTACACTGCGCCCAACGCTCCCAGCGGCGTGGTGATTGACTACTATCTGAAGTCCAAGCTCGAACCTACTCCGGATGAGAAGAAGAATCATCAATCTCCCGTCAAAATCGTCATCACGGATGCAAAGGGTCAGACGGTGGCAACTCAGTATGGGCCTTCGAAGGCAGGCGTCAATCGCGCCATCTGGACCATGCACTATGAAGGCCCCAGCCGCCTGAGCTTTGTGCCGGCCCCGCCGCCGAATGAGTTCTTCAATCCGAACCAGGGTCCCACGGCGATTCCCGGGGATTACCACGTCACGCTCACGGTCAACGGCCGGAGCCAGACTGCCGCCATTGCCATTCTTCCTGACCCCAACTTGAATATCGATCCTTCCGTCTTCCGCGCCCAACTGAAAGCCGCGCTGCTGGCTCGCAACGAAGTGAGCGCGATGAATAAAATGTTGAACCGGTTGGACGGCATGAAGAAGGAGATATCGAGCTTCAGGGCCACCGTGGACAAGAGTGCGGACGCCGTAGCGAAGAAGAAATATGCGGCGCTCCTCAACCAGGGCAAGGGGCTAGATCAGAAGCTCTCCGGCCTCGAGGACCAGGTGTTCAACACTCAAGTACAGCGACGCGCTCCGGAGGATAGCATTCACTACCTCGAGCGCTTGCATAGCCAGTTGGCGGGCAGCGCCCGGCGCGTGGGAAGGACCTACGGACAGGCGCCGAACGAACTGATGCAAGCGAAACTTGACGAACTTCGCAAGGAGTTGGATCAGCGTCTGTCGGATTACAACTCGCTGCTGAAAGGCCCCATCGCTGCCTACAACAAAGCGGCCTATGCCGAAGGCGCGCCCACGCTCTACGGAGGCGGTCCGATCAGCGTCCAGCCGCCTCCGTCAATGTGAGA
Source organism: Terriglobia bacterium (assembly GCA_050745605.1). GTDB lineage: Bacteria > Acidobacteriota > Terriglobia > UBA7540 > UBA7540 > CALCEB01. The sequence goes on from JBOGKI010000331.1 coordinate 3,820, forward strand.
GATGGCGCGGGCCGCGCTTTTGGTGTCAAGAAGAGCCTCCAGGGTCGAGTCCCGGAAGCGCGGAGCTTGAAACATCCTGCCGCCTGCGTTCCGGTGGCGTACCAGGTGGCGCTGATCTGGCCAGCAAGGAGGTGACGATGGGGAAGAGCAAGAAGATGGCGGATATGGTCGCGGTTGTGATTCTGACATTCGCCTCGGCGGCGCTTCCTGCGGCCGCAGGTGGAGCGGCGCAGAGTCCATTGCCGGCGGGCATGGAAAAGGTTCAGCACATCATCTGGATCCTTCAGGAAAACCGCAGCTTTGACAATTACTTCGGAACATATCCCGCGGCGGACGGCATCCCACCCGGCACCTGCCTGGCGGTTCTTCCCGGATCGGTGCGCTGCATCAAGCCATTCCACATGCCCACGCCCATGCCGCCGTGCGACCTTTCGCACGAATGGGAGAACGCCCACGCGGCCTACGATCATGGAACCATGGACGGCTTTGTGTGGGCCGAGGGCAGCTCCTTCACCATGGGTTATCTGGACGGGCACGATATCCCGAATTACTGGGACTATGCCCGCCACTATACGCTGGCGGACCGCTTCTTTTCCTCGCTGAACGGGCCGAGCATGCCGAATCACGTTTACACGGTAGCGGCGCAGTCCGGCGGATTGATCACCAACGCGTGCTCGAAGGACCATGAGCTTGAAGCGCTGGAACAAGACACGGATGATCCGGACGGGTTCAGTTTTGCAAGCATGGTGAACCTGCTGGCCCGCGCCGACGTTTCCTGGAAGTATTACGTGGAGACGCCGAAGGTGACGCCCAAGGTGAATGATCCGTGCCACGTGTTTTACCCGAAGCCGCAGGAACTGGGCTTGTGGAATCCGCTGCCGGGCTTCAAGAGCATCCGGGATAACCCGAGGTTGATGTCGCACCTGGTGAGCCTGACCGAATACCAGGAGGACCTGGAGAAGGGAACGCTGCCGGAAGTGAGCTGGATTATTCCGGACTTTGAGGACAGCGAACACCCGCCGGAGCCCGTGGCCCAGGGCATGTGGTACGTGACGCGGCTGGTGAATGACCTGATGAAGAGCCGCTACTGGGCGAACAGCGTGATTTTCCTGACTTGGGATGATTACGGAGGCTTCTACGATCACGTTCCGCCGCCGCAGGTGGATGCTTTCGGCTGCGGGCCGCGCGTGCCGCTGCTCATCATTTCGCCTTACGCCAAGCAGGGCTACATCACGCACCAGACGGGAGACTTCACCTCGCTTCTGCGCTTTATCGAAGAACGCTTCGGGTTGCGCTACCTGACGGCTCGGGACCATTTTGCGAATGACATGACGGACGCGTTTGACTTCAGCCAGACGCCGAATCCGCCGCTGGTGATCGCCGTGCCGCAAGGGTTGACTTCGCACTTCAGGGAATACGGCGGGTGTATGTACAAGGCAAGCGTTCCCATTCCTGGCCTGGAGAGGCGCCGCGCGCCACTGCGCCCGGCGGCGCAGGCTAAGACGGCGCCCAAGGCGGAGGTCAAGGGCGTGAGCCCGCAATAGTGGCGGTCGCGGAGCGGGACGGCGCATTCGGGAATCGCGGGTGCGCGGCTCACTCGTGTCGGGCGGGGCCGCCCGGGCCTGCTGTTAAGCAGCTTTTTTTCAATCACATGCTATAATCTGTGCCGATTCGCATCGTCTCAACTGGTTGATAATACGTGAGTTGAACGATCACCAGGACATTGTGTGGCATTTCGTGCCGAAATTGCTGGGAGCAAAGCCAAATTATCATGTAAGTGTTCTAATTTACATCATTTACATTTATTCGTTCCTTAAATCCTTATAACTGATTGATATTAAATGCCTTGATTGACTTGTGGTGGCTTTGCTTCTTGGCTTTGGATTGATTTTTACCATAATTTAACAATGTTTTCAAT
>JBOGKI010000332.1:0-5734 GCA_050745605.1 Terriglobia bacterium
GTCTATGACCGCCGCTCTCGTGTTTTCAATCAATTCGGCGCTCATAGAGCGCCGCTACAGCAGCCTTTGGCGATTAATTCACACCTTCTCAGGCATCGTAGTGTCCCGACGGTCGCGCTACGAGAGCCGGGGTCGTCCGTGCGAGTTACGCACCGCGCAGCAATCCGATCCTGAGTTTGACAAGAGTCCTTGTCCGAAACATTTACTTTTCGTACAATAGCCATGAATCCCCATGAAGTCTACCAGTGAACTTCAGTTCTGGCTCCCCTGGGTCATCAAGATCCGGTTTGTCATTATCACGTTCGTTTTCGCCATTGAGTATTCCATCCGTCAACTTTTGCCGCGCCCGAACAGCGCCCATTTCGTCGCATCGCTCGGCATGGCGATTATCTTCTGGTACGTGCTGGGCCTGTTTTACCTGATTTACAACCAGCTCGGCCGGGATTACGCGCTTCAGGCCTACCTCCAGATTTTCGGTGACATCTTCCTGATCACGCTCATCGTCCACCTCACGGGCGATCTGGAAAGCAACTACCTCTCGCTCTACCTGGTGGTGGTGATTCTAGCGAGTATCCTGCTGCCCAGGGCCCGGGCCTACCTGGTGGCGGCTATCAGTTTTGTCTTTATGGGCGCGGTTCTGGAATTTGACTATCTTCCAGACTTGTTTCCGACGTTTGCTATGAACCACCCCACCCTCTCCCTCTATGCCTCGAGCGGCCGGATTCCGGTGGACCTGGGCACGCTGGAAGTGAAGATTGTTGCCAGCCTCTTTGGCTTCTTCGCGGTGGCCTATCTCACCAGCTCTCTCGCCGAACGTCTGCGCAAGACGGGAGAGGCCCTGCGCGACAAAACGGGCGAGGTCCGAAGCCTCCAGGCCATCAACCAGAACATCATCCAGAGCATGCGCGGCGGGCTGATCACCACCGATCTGGCGGGTTCGATCATTGAAATTAACCCGGCGGGCGCGGCGATCATGGGCCATTCCGGCGAGGATGTAAAGGGAAAAAATCTCGGCGCGTATTTCCCGAATTTGCTGAAAGGGGATGAATCCCCTGACGGCGGAGCCGGGGCGTTTTCGCGCCGCGAGGTCCATTATCATCATCCTTCGGGCAGCGAGCGCATTCTGGGTCTTTCCCTCTCTCCTCTCAACGTCCCGGATTCCGGCGTTGTCGGCAACATTTACACCTTCCAGGATCTGACGGATGAAAAGCGGCGGGAGGCGGAATATCAGGCCAAGGACCGCATGGCCACGCTCGGGAGAATGGCTGCGGGAATCGCCCACGAAGTCCGCAACCCTTTGACTTCGATCGCCGGCTCCATTCGCCTCTTGCAGAATATGTCGCATTTGACGGAGGATCAGGCCAAGCTGATTGACATTGTTAATCGTGAATCCTCGCGCCTGGACAAACTGGTCTCGGAGTTCCTGACGTATTCCCGGGAGCAGCGCTACGAGTTCCGCCGCGTCGATCTGGTGACCCTGCTGGACGAGACTCTGTTGCTCCTGGAACAGCACCCCAGGTTCAACAAAGGGTTCTTGATCCAACGTAATTTCCCGCAGCGGCCCGTTACCATCAGCGCCGATGCTGACAAACTGCGCCAGGTCTTCTGGAACATTTGCGATAATTCCCTGAAGGCGATGCCGGATGGCGGCCGCCTGACCGCGGAGATCGCAGACGGGCCCGGGAGAGAAGTGCAGGTGACGCTGGCGGACACCGGCATTGGGTTTTCCGAGGAGCAGCTTGAAAGGATTTTTGAGCCGTTCCAAGGGAAGTTCCGCAACGGCACCGGTCTGGGCCTGGCCATTGTGTATCAGATCATTCAAGGCCATCACGGCCGCATTCAGGTTAGTTCGAAACAGGGCGAGGGATCGCGCTTCCTGATCCAGATTCCCAGGAGGCTCGATAGGTAAGCAGTGACGAGTGGCAGGTGATGGGTGAATAGTGACGAGTGACAAGTGACGAGAGACAAGCAAAAGAAGCTGGCAGCTAACAGCAAACAAACCAGGAAACCGGGTCAAGTTCTCCGTATGTTGCCCGCTGATCCCTGAGAGCTGATTGCTGAAGGCTTCATCTTGTCTCTGTAGGACTGATGGACGCATGGCAAAACTGCTGATTGTTGACGACGAAGAATCGATCTGCCAGCTTCTGGAGATTACGTTCCGCCGCGAAGGGCACGATGTGGAAACCGTCTCCACCGGAGCGGCGGCGCGCCAGAAGATTCAAACCCGTCTTTACGACATCATCGTCTGCGACATCCGCATGCCAGACGTCACCGGCGTCCAACTGCTGGAACATGCGCAGTCCACGCGCAGCACGGCTCTATTCATCCTCATTACGGCTGTACCCACGGTTTCGACCGCAGTTGAGGCCCTGAATCTGGGAGCGTACCGCTACGTCATCAAGACCGACCGCTTGGTGGACGAGCTCAAACTGGTGGTGGAGCGTGCCCTGGAGGAGTTGGCGCTGCGCGAGGAGAATTCCCGGCTCCGGCGCGAGCTGCTGCGCGTCTTCGCGCATGACAACATCGTAGGGCAAGGCGCCTGGGTACAGCGGATTCTGGAAACCATTCGCAACGTTGCGCCCACCAACAGCACCGTGTTGATCACCGGAGAAAGCGGCACAGGCAAGGAATTGGTGGCTCGGGCCATCCACGCCGCCAGCCTGCGCAAAGATAAGCCCTTTGTCTCCATCAATTGCGGCGCCTTCCCGGAGACGCTTTTGGAAAGCGAGCTATTTGGCTATATGAGGGGCGCCTTCACCGGAGCCGATACCAATAAGAAGGGGATCATCGAACAGTCCAACGCTGGCACGCTGCTGCTCGACGAAATTGGAGAAACCAGCGTCAGCATGCAGATTAAGCTCCTGCGCGTGCTGCAGGAGCGAACTCTGCGGCCGCTCGGCGGGGCGGCCGATATCCCCATCGATGTGCGCCTGATTGCCGTCACCAATCGCGACCTGAAGGCTATGGTCGCCGCCGGGCAGTTCCGCGAGGACTTCTATTACCGCATCAGCGTCATTCCAGTTCACGTGGCGCCGCTCCGTGAGCGTACCGAAGACATTGAACCATTGGCCCGCCATTTCCTCCGGAAATACGCCGGCGAAACCGGCCGGCCCGTTCATGACTTCGATCCTGAAACCCTGGAAGCGATTCGCCGCTATTCATGGCCCGGCAACGTCCGGGAGCTGGAAAACGCCATCGAGAGGGCCGTGGCTTTCGCCGGGGACCAGGACCGGCTGTTGCTGGTGCGGCATTTGCCGGAGTCGGTGCTCAGGGATTCCCCTGTCCAGAGCCAACCCGTCGTGATTCAAGGCGAAAACGTTGATTTTGAAAGGGAAATCGCAGCAAGGGAAAAGCAATATATTCTGGAGGCCCTGCGCGCCGCGGATGGCGTCCGAACCAGAGCTGCCGATCTCCTCGGCATGTCCTACCGGTCATTCCGTCATTATGCGAAGAAGCATGGAATTTAGGGTGGGGGCATGGTTGGCTGTAGCGGCGGTCGAAGCTTACGCTGGAAGGGACCGTCGGAAACCGTCGGGAATTCAGGTGCGGCGGTCGCAGCCCGCCGGTACAGTTTAAAGTGACAAAAAGTGTCATGCCGCCAGGACAAAATCCGGCAAGCCGGTCGTTAGGGTCGCCGGACAAAGCATGAGCCGATTCGCTTCGCCTTAAGTCATACATATGAAAAAGAATAACTTTTCGGTAAAATCGAACCCGGTCGGGCTGTTTGGAAAGGGACATGCTCTTGCAGAGGATGCCCGGCTGGTGAAACTTGTCGGGGACTTTTGATCGACATGGAGGAAGTAACTTTATGAAAAAGACCTCGAGCGGTTTCTCGCTGATCGAGCTTTTGATTGTGGTCGCGATCATTTTGATCATTGCGGCTATTGCGATTCCCAACCTTCTGCGCTCGCGCATTGCTGCCAACCAGGCATCGTGCGTCGGCTCGCTTCGTACCCTTAACACGTCAGAGATCACCTATTCTTCTACGTACAACATCGGATATACGGCAACCTTGGCTGACCTTGGTCCACCGACAAGCGGACAGCCCGTGTCAACTGCGGCTGGACTGATTGACAGCGTCTTGGCGGCGGGGCTTAAGAGCGGATATAGCCTCCTGTACACGGCCGGCTCCGTAGATGCTTCTGGACACGTGAACAACTACACGATTACCGGCAACCCGATCTCCGTGGGTAGCACCGGTCAAAATTACTACTTCACCGACGAGTCGAACGTGATTCGTTTCAACACAGCTTCCACTGCGGCCGCTACTGATTCACCGATTGGCGGGTAACGGTTGTTTGTGTTTTGGGTTTGAGAACAACTTCCGAAAGGGGGAACGCAAAGTTCCCCCTCTACTTTTTTCAACGGTATGCTGTAGCGGCGGTCTATGACCGCCGATGCGGTTTGAGGTGTGCAGGCGGCGGTCGCAGACCGCCGCTACAGAAGAGGTAGCCACGACGAATTTGTTTTGTAATTCGTCGTGGGTTTTTGCATTTCCGGGGAAAGGCCCACGGCGAGAAATGCGCTCACCGTGATGCTCGCCCGCGGGCGACCACACGGTTACCCCTACAATCCGTTCGCGCCCCGCGAGGGCTACCCACGGCGGCGGTGAGGACACGGCCGCTACAAAAGACCAAGTGTTCCGGCTTTGCGTGATTTCGTGACAGGTTGCGCTTTCTGAATCATGTTAGCCGTCGAGACCAAAGACCTATCGAAGGATTATCGGCTTGGGTTTTGGCGAAAGCGGCCCAAGCGGGCGCTGGACCGTCTGAATCTTCAGGTGGAAGCTGGGGAGACTTTCGGGCTGTTGGGTCCAAACGTCGCCGGCAAGAGCACGACCCTCAAGCTTCTGTTTCGCCTCATCTTTCCGAGCTCCGGGCAAGCCACTTTGCTGGGCCGCGATCTGAGCGATCTTGCGGTTCGCGCCCGCATCGGTTACCTCCCCGAAAATCCCAGCTTCTACGACCATCTGACGGCTGAAGAGTTTCTCCACTATGCCGCCGAGTTGTTTGGCCTTTCCAAGACCACGACCCGGGATCGAGCCGGCCGGCTGCTGGACCGCGTGGGCCTGACGGACCAACGGAATCTTCCCCTGCGCAAGTTCTCTAAGGGCATGGTGCAACGATTGGGGATTGCGCAGGCGCTGATGAATAATCCGGAGCTCATCTTCCTGGATGAGCCGATGTCCGGCTTGGATCCTATTGGCCGGCGCGAGGTGCGGAACTTGATCCTCGAACTCCGGCAGGAAGGCAAGACCGTCTTTTTCTCAACCCACATCCTTTCCGACGCGGAAACCCTTTGCGACCGCGTTGCCATCCTTGATCATGGCCAGCTTCAGGGTTGCGGCGAGCTACGCAAAATTCTGGGCGTGGAGGTCGCGGCTACGGAGATGGTGCTGGAGGATCCGCCGCCGGACGTTCTTCGCGCCCTGAAACCTTTCGCTCGAACCATGGTCCGCACGGGAGACCGCGTCAGGATTGAGTTTCCCGCCGAAATTGAAAACTTGACGCTCCTCGATATTTCCCTTCGTCACCGCGCCCGGGTGATTTCTCTGAACCCCGTCAAGGCTTCACTCGAAGACTACTTTATGGCTCGGATTCAGAAGGAGCCGGAGGCCGAACCCGCCGATTCTTCGGTCCCGGCCAAGGTGGATTCCGGATAATGGCTTCGTTCGCTGTAGCGGCGGTCTATGACCGCCGACATCACTTCCAGGGCAGGGCCGGCGGTAATAGAC
>JBOGKI010000333.1:0-5721 GCA_050745605.1 Terriglobia bacterium
ACGCCGCCAGGCGGTCTTCACCGACGTGCGCCACATCCTCATCCAGCACCTTGAGCTCGCCCGCCGTGGGGCGGTCGATTCCAGCGATGATATGCAGCAGCGTGCTCTTGCCGGAGCCGGACGGGCCCATCAGGCAGAGAAACTCGCCTTCATCCACTTCGAGGTTCACATTTTCAAGCGCCGCTACCTCGAATGAGTCTCGATGAAAAATCTTGGAGACTCCATGGATCTCAACCACCGGCTTAGCCATGCTTTTGTGTCCTCCTGGGCTGAAAGATGTGCCTGCAACTCTCAAGCTCCCGAATTCACTTTCACCCGTTTTCCTGAACGCAGACCTTCGAGGCTGGATACCACCACACTGTCATTGGGGCCGAGCCCATCCAACACTTCAACCCGATCTCCCAGATCCCGGCCGGTCCGGATGGTTTGGAGCTGCACGTGATGTCCGTCCAGCAGAAAGACAGCGGGTTTTCCCTGATTCTGGGTAAGAGCCCGCCGCGGAATGGTCAGCGTCTCCGTCGCTGCCTGCTTCCCTGTGGGTAGCGCCAAGAACGAAACGTGAGCGTTCATCTCCGGACGCAAATAGGAATCGGGATGAAGAATCTGAACCTTCACCTGGATCGTCGCCTTCTGTCGATCTGCCTCCGGCGCCACTTCAACCAACTCTCCCTGATAAACCCGATCCGGATAGGCGTCCGCTGTCACATTACACTTCTGGTGGAGGCGTAGTCTCGGAAAGTCGTTCTCGTTAATGTCGAGCTCGACCTGCAGATCATTCAGGTTGGCGAGCGTCACCACCGAGGTTTTCACTCCGCCCGTGCCACCGAAGTTCATGTTGCTGACCAGTTCACCCTTTTCGACGTTGCGGTCGAGGACGGTGCCGTCAATCGGAGACCGGATCAAAGTTGCATCGAGCTGCGTCTGAGCGTAATCCAGCGCCGCCTTGTTCTGCTCCGCCTGGGCCCGAGCGTAGTTGATGTCCTCGATGCGGTTGCCAATTTTCGCGAGCTGGTAGTTCTGCTGGGCGTTATCCAGTTTGGCTTTCGAGACTTTGTACTGGTCCTCGGCCGTATCGAGTTGCTGTTGAGAGTCGATCTTCTGTCGATACAACTCCTGGGTTCGCTTCAGATTCACGGTGTCATTCTGAAAATCCGCTTTCGCTTGCTCCACCGTCGCCAGCGCCGCCTGAATTTCCTGCGGCCGGGAGCCCGCTTCAAGCTTTTTCAGATTTGCCTGCGCCGCCGCCAGATTCGCCTTCGCCTGCTCCACCTGGGCGCGATAGTCCGCATCATCGAGCCGCACCAGCACGTCATCCTGCTTAACCTTGTCGCCCTTTTCCACTCCGATCCAGGCGACTTTGCCGACAATCTTCGAGCTCACGTCGATGGTGTGGTGCGCCACAATGTAACCGCCCGCGGTGAGGACCACCGCCCCCGGCTCAGGACCCGCCGCCACTTGCACTCGTTCGACCTGGACCACCGGAACATTCGCGAAGGTTCTGAGCACCGCCCAGCCACCCACCAGGATCACCACCGCAATCACCACAGCAACCAGCAGGATGGTCCGGGAACCGGCGGTCTTTTCCGCACCGAGATTGCCCTTGCGTGAAGGGTCGATTTGCAAGACGCTCAGATCTTTCTTAATCGGATCAACGGGCGACATCTCTTCCCTGCCTTCCAAGATATGGACGTTGCGGAACGTGCAGCAGGTTGCTGAAAAGCCCCGATTTGTCACGCTGAGCCCTTTGGCAGCAACCTGTTAGCTTGACCGCAAGGCCGTCACGATACCTTCGTGAGAAGCTCTCCAGGCGGGGAAAAATCCACCCAGCAAGCCGATCACCGCCGCAAAGATAATTCCTCGAACCATCAGCAGGGGAGTCACTTGAAACTGAAATGCCACTTCACTGAAGGTTGTAAAGTTGGTGGTGCCGGTGGTGATGCCGTTTACCGGAAACGCCACAAGGCACCCGATGATGCCGCCCAACACCGCGATGAAGATGGATTCCAGCACAAAGGAAGCCAGCACACTCTTCCGCGAGTAGCCTAGCGCGCGCAGCGTTCCAATCTCGTGGGTCCGCCGGGCCACGGCGGCATACATCGTGTTCATGGCCGCGAATGCCGCGCCCACCGCCATCAGAATAGCGATAAAGATTCCAAAATCTTTGATGGGAGTGGCTGAGCTGGTTTGCTTTTCGTAGTATTGCTTCTCGGTCTCGGGCTTCAGGTGCAGCCGCCGGTCGTTCGCCACTTCGTCAGCAATGCGAGACACAGCCGCCGGATTCTGGGCGCGCACCACCACGTCGGAATACACTTGCCGGTCAAAGTCGCTGGCCAGATCATTCACGTCGCCCCAGATCTCGGAATCGTAAGCCGAATTTCCCGCCGTGAAGATTCCCACCACCGTCCAGTAACCCTTTGCAAATTTCAACCGGTCTCCCAGGCCGCAATCCTTGAAGCGTTGCGAAATCCGGCCGCTCACAATCACTTCCCGCAAGCCTGGCCGGAACATCCGCCCCGCCACCAGCTTGAATTGCGGCCGCAGCGACGGGCCCTCCGAACCCAGGCCGCGGATGGTGACGTTGGCTCCCGTGTTGTCGGCGCGCCGCTTCAGGTTGATCAGGATGATGACCTCCGGCGAGACCCAGGGATTGCCCTGCGGGTCCTTGTCAATGCCGTGCAAATAGCGGATCACCTGATAGGAGTCGTGATCCACAATGCTGACGGCTTCCGAATTCGCGCCCTCCCGCATAATCACGACGTTCAAAGGGTTTCCCGTCGAGGTCAGCGAAGTTTCGAGGCCCTGCGCCAGCGCCATCAGAACCAGAAACACCGCTACGGTCAGCGTGATACTGAGCGCCGTGGTCAGCGTCGTCGTCCGCCGCACCATGAGGTTACGCAGGTTATATTTGAGGGGTATAGCCATCGATACCTCTGCTGTGCTCCTTCATCCCACAAAGCGCAGCGCTTCGGCGATGCTGACGCGCGAAGCCCGCAAGGCGGGAAGGGCGGAGCTGACCAGTCCCACGCCGCCCGCGATCAGCAGGCACAAACCCAGTGTGGCCCAGGTCACGCCGAAATCCGCAAAGAATCCTCCGACGTTGACCACAAATCCGGCAGCAATATAGAAGCCAAATCCCGCCACCAGTCCCAGCAGTGAGCCTAGCACGGTGGCGGCGTAACGCACGCCCTTGAGCCAGCCGGACGTCGCGCTCGGACCTCCGAACAAGGCCCACGCGCCCCAACCTGCCATCATCGCCGTCACCACTCCCAGCACCAACCCGAAGGCGTGTGAGATATTGATGGTCAGGCGCACGAAGGCGTAGGTAAACATGGCGCCAAAGCCGCCCGCCAGGCCTCCCAGCACCGCGATCAGGATCGCCTCTCCCACCAGGAGGAACAGGATCGTCCGGCGCGAAAAGCCCAGCGTCTTCAGGATGGCCACTTCGTTGGTGCGCTCGCGGATGGAGATCGCCATGGTGTTCCCCACCACCAGCAGAATGGTGAAAATCACCGCCCCGGAAATGGCCCCCAGCAGCAGCTTGACGTTTCCTAACATCGTGGCGAAGCTCAAGGCAAAGGCCTGTTCGGTCTCGGTCTTGGTCTCGGCGGCGGTATCGTGGAACACCGCGTCAATGGCCGCCATGACCTTGGGAACATCCGGCGCGGAATCCACCTTGACGGTAAACGTGCCCACCTGGCCCGGCCGGCCCATGAGCTCGTCGAAGTAGTCATAGTGGAAAAACAATGATTGTGCCTGGCTGGGGTCTCCGGGGTCCGTGTAAACGGCGCGAATAATGAATTCCGGGCTGATGGGATAGATCGTGCTCTTCAGCGTGACGCGATCGCCGATTTTCCAGTGATACCTTTGCATCAGCGTCTGCCCCACCAGCGCCGCCATACGTTCCCGCTTCCAAGCGGCAAGCTGGTCCGGCGGAATGTGGTAATCGTCGTAAACCTTCTCGAAGTTGTCCGTATCCACCGCGAAGTTCGCAAAAAAATTGGCAGGGTCTTTGTAGACGCCTCCGAACCAGGTGACCCCAGCCAGATATTTCACCCCGGGAACCTCGGCAATCCGCGCGCGGTCCGCTTCCGGCAGCGATTGGGTGATCGACGTGGCCCGGTGCACCACCACGCGCAGGTGAGGGCTGCTGGAGCTGTGCCCGGCGCGATACAGACTGTTGAGCACAGCCTGCAGCGTGCTCACCAGAAAGATGGAAACTCCGATGCTCAGAATGGTGAGCACGGTGCGCCGCGGGTTGCGTAGCGTGTTCTTAAACATCAGCCGGACGAATTCCATGGCCATCCTCAGTCAGACTTACGAGTCAGTATGAGAAAAATTGCACGGCCGCGGTCGGATTCCGGCGCGGTCATTGCATTTCACTTAACTTCCCTTGAAAGCGGTTAACGAAAGTTTAGCACAGGCGGCTGCCGCATGGTCTCCGCCCCATGAGACTCAGCACTGACCACGGGCGGCGCAGAGTGCAGCGTTACCGTTGGCGGCCAGGCCGACGGTGGTCGCCACGGCACGCCCTGTTTTTTATGAAGAAGAAGGGTGCCGTGGGCTTGTTCATAGCTGGCACGCACATGCCGCAGCAAGTGGCGCATCGACAGGGTGGAAATGCTCGGGAATGAGCACGTAGCCGGCGAGATTGAAGAAGAGAGCCGCGCGAGCCGGTAGGTGCTGCTGATGATAAAATGCAGGTGACTCGAGTCGTAGTACCGGCGCAGCAAGCGCGGAGCTTCGTTCTTGAGGTCCGCGGCACTTAACTGGTGATCGCAGCCAGATCGTGAAAGTGAGCAAGGACGCGAAGGACATCGTGAAGCGCGAGGTGCTGACAAAGAACTGGACCGACTGGATTGATTATTGGGCTGTAGACTTCAACTTTGAGAGCAAGCGGGAGATCATCCGCGTGAAGCGCGATACGGCAAAACAGGTTGCTATGCCTGGAATGGAAAAGCCTGAACAGATGGACCTGCCGGAATATGAGGAAGTGTGGACGGGCGACTACATCTTTGAGAACGAGTGGCAATCCATCCGCACGAAAAAAGAGCGCCCGCCGGAATTGACCAGCGTTTATCACGAATGTCCGCCGGGGCGGCGCAAGCTGGCCGTGAAGGTGGTGGACATTTTCGGCAACGACACCATGACGATTATCGAAGTGGCGATATGAAGGAATACGACGCGATTGTGCGCATCATCCTGGAGCACTACCCCGCAGCGCAGGCGATCTATCTTTTCGGGACGTACGGCACGGCGGATGAGTGGCCCCAGAGCGACGTGGATATTGCGGTCCTTCTGCCCCCGGAGCAAGCTCGCCGGCAGCCGCAGTTGATGCTGACCTCCTGCCATTATGCATTGGCGGACGCCCTGGGTAAGCCTACCGACCTGTTGAATGCCCGCGAGGTCTCGACCGTGTTTCAAAAGGAGATTGTCCAATCCGGGCGCCGGCTCTATTCGAAAGATGACAATGCGGTTGCCGAATTTGAGATGCTGACGCTTTCCCACTACCAAAAGTTGAACGAAGAGCGAAAAGCGATTCTCGATTCATTCCAGAGGACGGGAAGGGCCTACGCCGTATGAACGATATCGTGATCAACAAAATTCAGAACATTCAGCGCTCGGTCCGGCGGGCCCGGGAGGAATATCAGGCGAATCGCGACGGCTTTGCGAGCGATTTCACGCGCCAGGATGCTGCGTTGCTTAACGTGGTGAGGGCGTGCG
>JBOGKI010000334.1:0-5719 GCA_050745605.1 Terriglobia bacterium
CGTTTCTCGGTTACGCCCTGGGGGTGACGCTGAAGCATCTGTTGCGAGGAAACCATTCCGACCTCTCACCGGGCCGTGCCTTGGCGCGGCTTTCCACGCTCCAGAGCGCCGACATCGTTCTGCCCACCACCGACGGGCGCGAGATTCGGCTGCGGCGCGTCGCCACCCCCAGTCCCGAGCAGCAGCGCCTCCTGACTCAACTTGGGATTATGCTCCCCGACCGCTTCAATCTGAACTTCGAATGTAGTGTAGACTCGGCCATCGCCTAAATTGATTCTCAAGCACTTAACTCGACTCTACCCCCTTCCGTGACGAACTTGGGCTAGGGGCAACCCTGGTGGTTGCCAGAGGGCGGGGACGAGGCCCGCCTCCTACTAATTTTCTGAAACAGGAAAAGCGCGGAGGTATATTCTTAGACTTGGCAGAGTGCTGAAAGGTCGCGGTTGCGCGGTCATTCTGCGGAGCCGAAGGCGACGAAGAATCTAGAAGGTTGTTGATTGGGCACAAAAGCAGATTCTTCGCTCCGTTCAGAATGACGGCAAAAAGACTCTTTCAGCAGCTTGTTCGGGCGGATTCTCGTAAGGAGGTCGATGCGGACGGATGAGACGGCTCATGCAATCCGTTGCCGTGCTGGGGTTGGCTTGTGCGCTGCTTGCCGCACGAGCTTCGGCATCTCATCAGAATCACGATCCAACCCAATCGACATCCGGGAGCGGGCAATTCAGCGAGGTTCTGCCCGCCTCTTCCTCCAACCCGTCAGCGGTGGCGGCGCTGGTGAACCGGGGCAATGCACTGGCCAAAGCCGGCCAGCTTGAAAAAGCCGTTGGGGACTATCGCCAGGCGATCGCCCTCAATCCGCGAGACGCCACGGCACATTGCAATCTGGCTGGCGCCTATGCGGGCTTGCAGCAAATTCCCGACGCCATCCGCGAATACCAGGCGGCGCTCGAACTGAATCCTTCAATCCCGAACCTCTACCGCAATTTGGGCGCGTTATATGAGGCGCTCGGCGAGACGGCCCCGGCCGTGCAGATTTACCGCACCGAAGTAAAGGCCCATCCACAAAGCGCTCCGGCCCACGCCCGGCTGGCCAACGCCCTTTCCCAGGCCGGGCAGTTCCCCGAGTCCGGCCGCGAATTCCTGATGGCGCTTCAACTGGCGCCCAGGAGCGCCCAGATTCATGCCGGGTTTGCGGCCTCGCTCATCCAGGAGGGCGATGCGGAAAACGCCATCAAGCAATGGCGCGCGGCCATTCAGCTTGCGCCTTACAACGCTGATTATCACGAAGGGCTGGCGGACGCCGAGATTCGTACCGGCAAGACGGAAGCCGGCATCGCCGAATACCGTTCGACCATGAAGTTGCGGCCCAATGACGCGGATTTGCACGTCAGCCTGGCCAACGCCCTGCGCAACAGCGGCGATCTGATCCATGCCATTCAGGAGTATCAGCAGGCTGTCAAAATGCGGCCAGACAATTTTTACTATCGTTATGCGCTGGCGCTGGCGCTGCGGCACGTGGGTGATTACAAGGGTGCCATTCACGAGCTTGAACACGCCATTCGTCTGGAGCCCACGAATGTGGAGGCGCACACCGAGCTGGCCTCGACTTACCTGGCATCCGGGAATCATCAGGCGGCGGTCGAAGAGTATCAAGACGCCTTGCGGATGAGGCCGGATGACGCCGCGCTTTACGAGCAACTCGGTTTGATCCGGCGGGAGACCGGCGACCTACTTATGGCCATCACGGAGCTGAAGAGAGCGGTGGAGCTTTCCCCTCAATCCGCCCCTTACCGCCGCAACCTGGCGGAGGCGATGAACGCCTCCGGTGATATGTCCGGCTTTATTGAGGAATACCGCGAAGAGGCAGCAGAGCGGCCCCAGGACCCGGATTCCTACCTGAACCTCGGCAACGCTTACGAGGCGGCGGGAAAGCTGTCCCAGGCGGTCGCGCAATACCGGCAAGCCATCGATTTTGCGCCCAAGAGCCCCGAAGCGCACTTCCGTCTGGGCCTGCTCCTGAAGGCCCAGGGCAATCTGCACGGAGCGGAAAGCGAACTTTCGCAGGCGGTGCGTCTGCGGACCGGCTACACCCAAGCTCTGAACGCCCTGGGAGACGTTCTGGTGGCGGAAGGGAATTATGCTCTGGCCATTCCAACTTACCGTGATGCCGTGAAGTTCGAACCGAGAGGCGCTGCCTTGCACTTGAAGCTGGCAGAGGCGCTACGGCAAAACGGCGATCTAGGCGGCGCCATCAGCGAGGCGGCAAAGGCAGCAGGTTTCGCGCCAGACGATGCTGCCTATGAGCGCCGCCTGGGAGACCTGCTGGCGGAAAAGGGCGATGCGGCAAACGCGATTGATGCCTACCGCAAGACCCTCGCCATCGATCCCAGCAATGCCGCCATGCAGACGGACCTGGGTGGTGCGCTGCTCCACTCCGGCGATTGGAAAGGGGCGGTCGCGGCATTCCAGGCCGCCTTAAAAGTGCAACCGCACTCCCCCGAAGCTCACACCGGCCTGGCGCAAGCGTTTCTCCATCTCGGCGATGACGCGAGAGCCGCCCTCGAGGCTCAGGCCGCCCTCGATCTCACACCCAATCTTGCCTCGGCGCATCTGAGCCTGGGGCAGGCGCTTTTCCAGCAGGGCAAAACCAACGAAGCCATCAGCCAGTTTAGCGAAGCCTTGCGCGGCCAGCCGGACTTGATTGAGGCGCGCCTGGCGCTGGCAGAGGCGCAAGCCCGCCAGGGGAGCTGGTACGAGGCCATTGAGAATTTCAAGGAGTATTTGCGCATGGCGCCGCCGGATGCCGGCGTTTATCGCGGCCTGGCGCAGGCCTATCTCGGGCAACATGATACCCAGCAGGCCATCCAGACCTTGCAGCAATGGGTGCGTCTGAGCCCCGGCTCCGCCGACGCCCACCACGACCTGGCCATGGCATTGGCGGAGACCGGTGACCGGGCGGCGGCGCGCAGAGAGTTCGAAGCTTACCTTCGGCTGGACCCGGATGCTCCCGACGCCGCGGCCATCCGCAAGCGCCTGACGCGTCGCTAAACAGCGGTCAGGCTTCAGCTTTCAGCGGCCGGCTTTCAGCAAAAAAGGACAACATGCAAGGTGGCGCTTCCGTCGCGCCCTGAGCCGCAGAGTCCCTCCCGCAGCCGTGGGTGGCGCCGCCATCGTTTTTCATGTCGGCGACCCGCAGCCGGGGAGTGCGATCCATGGTCAATACTGTTCATTTAGGCTACTGGGGCTACTGTGCCCGCGAACCCAATTTCCGATGCGACGTAGGGGCGGGCCTTGTGCCCGCCCCCGGGCGACCACAAGGGTCGCCCCTACCCTTAACTGAACAGCATTGGGGCTAGGGCGGCAGTGCCTTTCCAACTCTGCCCTTCAATCCGTTTCCGCAGAATGTTAGTCTAAAGATGGCTGCATCAAGGGCGGCCAGGAAAGCTGGCAGCCGCGGGGCGGGTGGCCAGGACCTGCGACGGGACACTGAAGAGTTCCGCTGCACCGAGCACCATGCAGGGCGGGCACAACCTCTCCGATCCGAGTGAAAATCCTTATGAAAGCTTCACATCAGGTAACTCTTATCATCTTGCTGGCACTCGTGGGGTTGGCGGTCGCCGGCCTGTTTCTCACTGGAGGCTCGTCCTCTTCCGGAACGGCGGGCAAAGGCCAGAAATCTTCCACCGCCAGCCAGCAGCCGTCGATCGACCAAACACCTCTCCAAACCGCCGTCAGCCTGGCGGGTCTGGCCGCCACGCCGGACGAAACGCAACTCGCCACCGCTGCGCAGAGGCTGGCGGATCATGAAGTGGACTTGGCGTTCGCCGCCGCCTTGCGCGACTTCAAAGCCAATTCAGCGCCAAAAAGCCCCGAGGCCCGTTCCCTCCAGAAGCGAATCCAGCGCCTCGGAGACCAAGTCAGCGCCGACCAGGCAAAAGTCAAGGCGATGACGGCGGCGGAGGCGCGCGCCAAGGGGGATCGCCAGGCGGCGCTCCAGCAACAGATTGAGATCACCCAGGCGCGGTTGGACTTGGATCAGGACGCCTTAGCGGACGCCCAGCAGGATATGGCCCGGTCAGGTACTGACGCCTATAGCGCGATACAGCGGTTGTGGCAGGAACACGAGGCGGCCGAGCACACGAATGGGTCAATTCGCTTGGTAACCGGCCCAACAACTCCGTCGAAGGGACCAGCGGGTAGCCTGATTGCCAAGGGGCGAAACTGGTATGACCTTCACGCCAAGAAAGCGCAGTTGATCCAGGCCCAGCAGGACGCGCTGAATGCGGCCGCGAGGCTCGGCCGGAACCACGATGCCCTGGAAAAACAGGTGCAGCAGGAACAGCCGCACGTGCCTACGGAACCCCCAGCCACTGCAGGCGGAGCTAAGGCACAACCTCCGGCAATACCTTCCCATACGGCCCAGGCCGCCATGATGTCATCCCTGCATCACCTCTCCCAGGACGAAAAGGACATGGCGGACCTGGACCAGCGCATCCAGGACCTGCGGGATCTCAGCTCGACTTACGGAAAATGGATTGCGCTGGTGTCGGCCGGGCAGCGCGCCGCCATTCATGAAGTCATCCGGAGCGCACTGTGGATTGTTCTGCTGATGCTTTTCATCTTCCTGGTCAATCGGCTGGCGGACCGCCTGCTCACGCGCCTCAAGTTGGAACATAAACAGCAGGTCACTCTGCGCAGCGTCTTGCGCTTCGCAGTGGAGGCCCTGGCCGTCCTCATCATCCTGTTTGTGATTTTTGGGTCTCCGAGCCAGATTTTAACCGTATTGGGCCTGGCAACCGCGGGCCTGACCGTGGCGTTGAAGGATTTTGTGGTGTCTTTCTGCGGCTGGTTCCTCTTGATGGGCCGCAACGGAATTCGGGTTGGGGATTCCGTGGAAATCAATGGCGTGCGCGGTGAAGTGATGGAGATTCGCCTGTTTAGAACCGTACTCCTTGAAACGGGTAACTGGACCGATGCCGGACATCCGACCGGCCGCCAGGTCTCCTTTTTGAATAGCTTCGCGGTGGAAGGATATTTTTTCAATTTCTCCACCTCCGGCCAGTGGCTCTGGGATGAGTTTCAGGTGCAGGTCCCTTCGACTGAGGATCCTTATGCCGTCATTGAGAAGATTCGGGCGATCGTGACTGCGGAAACTCAAAGCAATGCCAAGATGGCGGAGCTGGAGTGGCAACGAGTGACCCGGCGGTACGGTGTGGGCACTTTCTCTGCTTTACCCACCGTGGACGTGAGGCCCACCGACGCCGGGGTACAGGTGGCGGTCCGCTACATGACCCGCGCCAGCGAAAGATCGGAAGTTCGCGCCCGATTGAACCACGCCATGGTCGAGTTGTTTCATGGCAAAGCCGTGGTCACGGAGGCCGAAAGGCAGCCGGCTCCCACCGAGGCAACCGGCCTGTAGCCCACAACGACGGTTGGCCTTGGCACTTATTGAGGATTAGGTAATTGAGTGACGCCCAGATCAGGTGGCGCCGGCACTTTGCCGGCGGACTTGCGGGCGTCCAATCCGCGACTGGCACGGAAGACTCCGGCTATTGCCGCCGGGACGGCGACGCTACCCGAAGTTCGTCACGGAAGGGGGTAGAGTCGAATTAAGTGCTTTGAAATCAGCTTAGGCGATGGCCGAGTCTACACTACATTCGAAGTTCAGATTGAAGCGGTCGGGGAGCATAATCCCAAGTTGAGTCAGGAGGCGCTGCTG
>JBOGKI010000335.1:0-5711 GCA_050745605.1 Terriglobia bacterium
GTAGAAATGAGGAAATTTGAAGTAACGAAGCTTGAATGTGGTTTATTATGAACAAATCGGTTCGTCGGACCGCAGTGCAGGTTTAAGGGCGGTAGGGGTGACCCTTGTGCTTGCGCGTGAGCGGCGCACGAAGCGTACCGGTGCCGCTCCCAACAGTGAAATTGAGGGAACGAAGCTTGAATGTCCTTTATTATCAACAAATCAATTCTCGCACATGCGGACCGCCAGCCTGTGGTAGAGGCTAAGGGCGTAGGGCGGCCCTTAAGATCGCTTCGGGAGCGCGGGCGTCGTTGGCTCCGGCTCGAAACGACTCGCTGTTTCATCCAGCACCGCCTCATGCGACCTTCTTCGTCGCCTCAGCGGAGAACAGCGCCGTCGAGGGTCAGCTTACGACGACCACGCAGGCGTGAAGGACTCAACTGCTTGGCACATTCCGCCGAATGAGTTAACGACATGACAAACGAAACCTTTACGTTCAGCGAGACGGACATTGCCACAGCGGTTTGCGGCCTGCGGGAAGCTTTGGGACGCTCCCAGGACGTAATGGCGCAAATGCTGGGATGCAGCTTGCCCGCCTATCAGAAATGGGAAACGGGCACGCTGGTCCCGAGCGCCGAATGGCTGATCAAGATGTTGCAGCTTTGCCCCAATGAGGAGACGCGAAATGCCTTCCGCATTCGCGCCGAACGGCGCGCCAGCCATCGCGAGACATTTGAGCTGCGTCTCGCCGGCACGCTGAGCGCCGAAGAACGCCGCGAATACCGGCGCATGGCGCGCGAAGCTGTCGAGGTCATGTTTGAGTGCGGCGAAGAAGGCATTGCGGCCGCCGGCATGCGTTTGCGCGACTTCGCGATGAATATGGAGCAGGCCGCCCGGTACTATCAACAGCAGGTCCAGTTGAAGCGAAACCCCGACTCATAGACCCTGCCGGCGCGGCCGGGTTACCCCAAGCCCGAAGCGTTCATGCTGGCGCGCCAGGAAGTCCGGACGCGGCGCGGCATTGGCGGTTTTCTGCGGGACCAGCCGCGCAATCACCCGCCGCCGCTTGGTGAGCTGGATTTCCTGACCCTCGCGGAGAATCGTTTCCACGCGGGAGAACCGGTAGCGAAGGTCACGAACACTAACGCTTTTCATGTGATGCATTCAGTGCGTCACATGAAAGACCCACAAGTCATGGTAGGGACGAAACCCGTAGCATGGACTTCACCCTCCTCCCGCGCTGGTTCGGGGCGCTGCCATCATGTCCTTCAGCACGTGTTCACAGACTTCGAGCGTATGGTCGATATCTGCTGCACTGTGGGCAAAGCCAATGTGATTGCGCTTGAGATTCAGAGGCATCTTGAAAATGCCGTGCCCCAACAGGCGGCGGCGATATTCCACAAAACGCGCCGCGTCATTCCGCGCCACGTCCGAATAGGATTCGACGGGACGTTCCATAAAGTAAGTGAGAAAGATTGAGCCGAAGCCAGCGACGGTGGCGCCCGTCCCCAGCCGCTGATGGATCTCTTGAAGACCGCGCCGCATGCGGTCGCCCAAGGCGAAAATGTGCTGGTGGACGGGCTCGCGCTCCAGCACGGCGATGGTGGCGAGCGCCGCCGCCATGCTCAGACCGTTGCCGTTGAAAGTGCCGGCATAATAGGCGTCGCCGCCGGGGCGGGTGGTGAAGTGGTCCATGATCTCCGCGCGGCCGCACACGGCGGCCAGCGGAAAGCCATTGGCAATGGCCTTGCCCAGTGTCGTCAAGTCCGGCTTCACGCCGCCGATCGCCTGGTAGCCGCCCAGGTGATGGCGGAAGCCGGTGACGACTTCATCAAAGATCAGGACGGTGCCGTGCGCCGTCGCAAGCTGGCGCAGGCCCTCAAGAAATCCCGGTTTGGGCAGCACGCAGCCCATGTTGTGCGCCACCGGCTCCATGATGATCGCCGCCACCTGGGCGCGATGCGACTGAAGGGTCTGCTCCACGTCGTCGAGAGAGTTGAAGGCGCAGACCAGCGTCTGCGCAAGCACCTCCGGCAACATGCCAGCGGAATGCGGGTCAGGATGCCCGATCTTTTCCGCGGGACTGAGGATGTTGGTCAGCACGGCGTCGTGAAAACCATGATAGCAACCCTGAAACTTCAGAATCTTCTGTCGGCGGGTAAAGGCCCGGGCCACGCGCAGAGCGTGGAAAGTAGCCTCCGAGCCACTGTTGCAGAAGAGGACTCGCTCCGCCGAGGGAACGTGCTGGCGGATTTTTTGGGCCAGCTCGATCTCGAGTGGCGTCACGCCGGCTCCGGCAAGCAGGCTTTGATCGAGGGCGTCCATCACGCGCCGGTTGACTTCCGGATGGTTGTGGCCAAGCAGCGGCGGCCCGAATGCTCCGTGGTAATCGATGTATTCGTTGCCATCAGCGTCGGTGATCCGGGAGCCGGAGGTCCGGGTGATGACCAGATGCGGCAGAACGTTGCGGATCGTGCTGTTCACCCCGCCCGGCATAAGGCGGCAGGCCACCTCGTAAAGACGATCACTCTCCGTGTGCGGGCGTTCCGGCAAGGTTTTCCTCGAGGTCTCAAACCGCATGTTAGTATAACCCGATGCGCAGCAAAGGCGCACGGGACGCGCGGAGGGCGCAGGTCGTGAGGCGATCTGCCTTGATCAGGACCGATGAGTGAGGAAGCCACAACCGGGGCGGGGGCGCCACTGACGGGCGTGCCAGTGGAAGTGATGGTGAAACACTGCGCACTGATACTGAAGCCGCGGCTCCACGGCATCTCCGAGCCGCGCGGCGTGGCCGTGGGCTGTGGAACGGGCGACGAAGCGGTTTACGTGCGCTGGGCGCTGGCAGGATCGCACGTCACCGGGCTTGATGCGGAAAACCGGTTTTCCGCCATGGCGCGCGGCGAAGTGGACTTCCTGATGGGCGATGCGAAGGCGCTGCCCTTTCCCGCCGCGCGATTCGATTTTGCTTTCGCGCTTCACTCCCTGGAACACGTGGGTGGCGCGCGTGAAGCGTTGGCCGAAATCGCCCGCGTGCTGAAGCCGGGCGCCTGGTTTTACATGGGTGTGCCCAACCGCACGCGACTGGTGGGCTATCTTGGGTCGATGGAGCCGACAACCTTGCAGAAGATCACCTGGAACCTGAAGGATTACAGCGACCGGCTGCGCGGCCGCTTCACCAATGAACTCGGCGCGCACGCCGGCTTTTCCTGGCGGGAGCTGGAGAAGTTGCTCGGCGAGCAGTTTAGCCAGGTGGAATGCCAAACGGAGGCGCTGCTGCGCTTCAAGTATGGCGAGCGGTTGCCCCGCACGTTGCTCAACCGCATTCTCAGCCCGCGCTTGATCAATTACGCTGCTCCTTCGCATTACGCGCTCTGCCGGAAAGCGTCGTAATCGATACGCTCAATAAGCCGGTGATCCGCGCCACGATCCTCAGTCCAGGTCGCGAAAGATTTCGATTTCCTTTCCCCTGCCGGTCTCCAACGCCTTCCGGTAAATGTAAACGCCCGCGGCGACATCCCAAAGGGCGATTCCCGAAGACTTGAAGATGGTGATTTCCTCCCCGGAAGTACGCCCCTTGAAACTGCCAGCCACGATTTCGTGGAGCTCGTGAACCCCGTCCCATCCAAGCCCAAGGCTGGCGAGACCATGAGCCAGGTCGCCTGCTTCTTCTTTGGCTTGCTCAATGAAATCCACTGAGATCACTGCGGCGCGGGCAAGCGTGGCATCATCCAGTTCGCGCCGGTTCAGCATGTTCGCGCCGATGGCGTTCACGTGCGTGCCGGGTTTCAACCACTCACCCAGCAGGACGGGATGGGGCGAGGTTGTAGCAGTGATCACAACGTCGCCGA
Source organism: Terriglobia bacterium (assembly GCA_050745605.1). Taxonomy (GTDB): domain Bacteria; phylum Acidobacteriota; class Terriglobia; order UBA7540; family UBA7540; genus CALCEB01. The sequence continues at coordinate 3,828 of JBOGKI010000335.1, forward strand.
AACGCACCGCCTCCTCCGGGCCTTCCGCCGGAGATACGTCGATCCCCAAACGCCCGGTCATCTCCTCGGCGAAGGCCCGCCGGCGTGCTTCGTCCCGCCCGTGAACGAGAACGGACTTGATGCCGCGAACCCGTGCCACCGCTTCAACCTGCGTCCGCGCCTGGCGTCCAGTGCCGATCAGCCCGACGGTCTCAGCATCCGGGCGCGCCATGTATTTTGTGGCCACGCCGCTCGCCGCTCCGGTGCGAATCCGTCCCAGATGATCGGCTTCAATCATGGCCAGCAGGCCGCCATCCTCAGCGTTGTAGAGCAAGACCACGAAGCGGAAAGCTTGGCGCGAGACCGTGTAAATCTTCATGCCCAGAACACCCTCATCTTCCAGCGCGCCGGCCATATAGTGCAGGGAGACATGGGGCAGAAAAATCCGCCGCCGCGCCTGGTTGGGGGCCTGGCCGCGATGCTGCTCGAGGAAGCTCGTCTCCACTCGCTCCAGGGCTGCTTCCATGGGGAGTAGATCGACCACATCTTTTTCGGTCAGAAATAAAGTCATCATTCCCCTCGGTGATTTTTCTGAGGATTGCCAATTACCGTGACACCCAATGTTGTAGCGGCGGTCTGCGACCGCCGATTTCAACCTCCGCTCAAGCCCGGCGCTCACAAAGCCCCGCCGCAGAGACAGAGAAGACTCTCACTATAATTGGTAATCCCCAGTAAGTTAGCAATATTAACTGCCGGACGGAGCTTCAGTGGGTCCGGAGGAATTCTTGAAAATGACCGTGGCGAGGGGCGGCAAGATGAGTGAGAGGGAAAACGGCCGGCCGTGAGCGGCGATGGGTTCTGCCTCAAGGCCGCCGGCATTGCCCTGCCCGCTGCCGCCATAGATGGGAGAATCGCTGTTCAAAACTTCCTTCCAGAATCCGCCTCGGGGGGCGCCGGCGCGATAGATCTCGCGCACGACCGGCGTGAAGTTACACACCACCAGAAAAAAGTCGGGCGTCGAATTCCCCTTGCGGATATAGGTCAGGGCGCTGGCCAGCGCGTCATTGCAATCAATCCACTCGAAGCCGGCCATGTCAAAGTCGAGTTCGTGCAATGCGGGCTCGGTGCGGTAAAGGCGATTTAAATCCTCAACCCATTTTCGAAGACCTTGATGCGGAGGGAAATTAAGCAAGTGCCAATCGAGACACTTTCCGAAGTTCCACTCCGCCCACTGGCCGAATTCGCCTCCCATGAAAAGCAGTTTCTTGCCCGGCTGGGTGTACATATAACCAAAAAGTAGCCGCAGGTTGGCGAACTTCTGCCAATCGTCTCCTGGCATTTTACTGAGCAACGAAGCCTTGCCGTGCACCACTTCGTCATGGGAGAGCGGCAATACGAAGTTTTCCGTGAAGGCGTAAATCATGCGAAAGGTCAGTTGGCCGTGATGGAACTTGCGATGGATAGGGTCCTTCGCAAAGTAAACCAGCGTGTCATGCATCCAGCCCATATCCCACTTCATGCCAAAGCCAAGGCCGCCGAGGTAAGTAGGGCGCGACACCATGGGCCAGGATGTGGACTCTTCGGCGCTGGTCTGTACGTCCGGATAATCCAGATAAATGTCGGAATTCAGGCGGCGGAGAAACTCGATGGCTGCCAGGTTCTCCTTGCCGCCATAGGCGTTTGGAATCCATTCGCCTTCCTTGCGCGCATAGTCAAGGTAGAGCATGGAAGCCACGCCATCCACGCGCAGGCCGTCAGCGTGATAGCGGTCAAGCCAGAACAGAGCACTACTGGAAAGGAAGCTCCGAACTTCATTGCGTCCATAGTTGAAGATGAAGCTCTTCCACTCCGGATGAAACCCCTGGCGCGGGTCAGCGTGTTCGTAAAGGTGAGTGCCATCGAAGT
>JBOGKI010000336.1:0-5707 GCA_050745605.1 Terriglobia bacterium
AGTCCAGGGAGAGGTGAGCGAAGCGCGGGATACGTCGGATTCAAAATTGGAAGAGGCTGCCCGATCCAGGGAAGCCGAGGTGCGGCAAGCTGTCGATGGGGTGTCGGCGGAAAGAGTGGTCCAGAAAATCTCGGGGCTTGGCCTGGAAATCTCCAAGTCGCTTGCCAGCCTCTCCAATCAGTTGTTGGAAGAAGTGCAGCGGTTGGCGGACGTCCGCGAGGCGGTGGCGCTGGAGCGAAACGAACTCGGGAGACTCCACAAGATTGACGTGGCGGCCACCGCGCTCGATCAGCTCGTCGAGAATTACGCCCGGCAGAAGGAGCAGCTCGAGGCGGAAATTTCCCGGCGGCGCGCTGAATGGGAAGAGGAAAGTCGCCAGACCGAACGGGATCAAAAGGAGCAGGAAGAACTCCTCAAGAAGCAGCGTCAGCGGGAAATTGAGGAATACGAATACAAGAAGGCTCTGGAACGGAAGAAAGCCCAGGACAGGTACGACGAGGAGAGGAAGCTTCTGGAGAGGCAAAATCTGGAGAAGCAAGAAGCCCTGGAAAAGAGCTGGCGCGAGCGCGAGGCTGCGCTCAAAGAGCGTGAAGAAGATCTGGCGCGGCTCCGCAAGGACTCCGAGGAATTTCCACTGCGGCTTAAACAAGCATCCGAGCAGGCCGCGGCTGAGGCTTCACGCGCCGCCCAGCAGAAGTTCGATCAGCAGATCGTTCTCCTCAAGAAAGAGAACGAGTCCGACAAACGCCTGGCTGAGCTTCAGATCAAAACATTGCAGGAAAATGCGGCCCGGCAAACCGCGCAGATTGAGGCCCTGGAGAAGCAACTGGCCGAAGCCAAGCAGCAGGTGCAGGAGATTGCGGTGAGAGCGATTGAAGGCGCTTCCGGCGCCCGGACGCTCTCCCACATCAACGAGATCGCCATGGAGCAGGCCAAACACCGTTCGCCACAGGGATGAGGCGGCCCGGAGCCGGCCTCAAGAATCTGGGTGAAACTTCTGCCGTGGTGGTGGCCCCCGCCGACATGGATGGTGAAGACTCTCGGCGCTGAGGACAGCGCCCCTCCAGGGGCGAATTCGAGTCTTCACACGTGCCGGTAGTCTCCGTAGGCTCCGCCTCGCGGTTTGGCCAGAACGTGCTGGATCGCCGCACGTCCCCGCTGCTGCCGCGCCGAAATTTCCTCTTCCCACAGCATGGCGTTTTCCTCCAGTGAAGTGCTTTTTCTACTTCTTACCTTATCCTCGGAGCCCCGCCTATTCTTTCCATCCATTTCTTGTGACGCCCCAGCGCAGGCCGCACCGATGCGCGCAGCGCGCAACGGCTCGCCGCATCGTCTTGGCATAAGCCTGGAGCAGGCCTCGGGAGCTCGCATCGTCCCACAAGAACCACCGCGCCTGCGAAAGTCCTCGCAATGTCCGCGTTGTAAAAGTTCCAAGGACTCTGTATGCTTCCTAGGATTTTTCCCGGCAGGATCACAGCCGATATTCCAGCACCGGAGGTTTCCGAGTGACAACTAAGCGCCTTTTCGTCCAAGTCGCAATCTTCAGCTTTATTTTTGCTGGAGCCGTCCTGGCCCAGACCAAGGAAGCCCCACCCGTCTTGCAGCCTGATGCCCGCTACAAGGCGGATATTCTGGTGGTGGTCGCCCATCCGGATGACGAAACCGAAGTCAGCGCTTATCTCGCTCAGCAGATCGATGAGCATCACCGGCGCGTGGCGGTGATCTTTGGAACGCGGGGAAACAGCGGCGGCAATGCGGAGGGTGAAGAGCAGGCAGCGGCGCTGGGCGCCGAGCGCGAGATTGAAGGGCGCCGCGCCCTCGCTTATCTTGGCGTGATGAACGTGTGGTTCCTGAATGGACCCGACACGCCCGGACAGAACGTGTTGAGGTCATTGGAAACCTGGAATCACGGCACGGCGCTCGATCAAATGGTCCGCCTGTTCCGCCTGACCCGCCCGGAAGTGGTCCTCACCTGGTTGCCCCACTACGTCGCCGGAGAGAATCACGGCGACCACCAGGCCGCCGGAGTCATCGCCACCGAAGCCTTTGATCTGGCCGGCGACGCCACCTGGTTTCCGGAGCAGATCGCGGCGCCCCGCAACCATCTCCGCATCAGCAACCTGACCGAAGGGCTGCATCCCTGGCAACCCAAGAAGCTTTACTACTTCACCGATGCTTCGCACACGGACTTCTTGAAAGGTCAAGGGCCGGTTTACGAGGACACGGGAATTTCGCCAACCCGTCACTTGCCCTATTACCGCATCGCCGCTGAAGAGATGAAGTTCCATCTGACGCAAGGAGACACCGGCCAGCTTGCCAAGCAGGCGCTGGCTTCCGGTGACTTGAGCTTTTTCAAGCAGCCGGTGCGTTTAATCTTTGGCAAGTCACTGGTCTCATCAAACCCAACCGGCGATGTTCTTGACGGAATTGATACGAACCCCATTCCTTTTGCGCCGCATCCCGGCTACCATCCCGTGGCCCGGCATGGGCTATCCATCGAGTTGGGCGGGCCGTTCGCTTTCTATCACCGCTTCTGGCTCGCGCATGGACTTGATCACTTTGCGAACCTGCTTTCGCCGGAAGTGGAAATCGGCGAACGCGTGCTGCACATCCCGGTCTTGATCCACAATGACACGGATGCGGCCCAGCAAGTGACGCTCAGCGCGGACGTGCCCTCGGATTGGACCGCGCAGGCGGGGCCGGCGCGCTACCCCGTGCCGCCGCTTCAGACTTACCCAGTGGAGTGCGTCATCCTCGCGCCGTCCGGACATGCCGGAAGCTGGAACAATGTCTCCATCCGCGCCGAGTCTTCAGGATCGGAAGTGGGCGCGGTCACGATGCGGGTTCATTTGGTGGGCAGCGGCCTGCCGGAATAGCAGGCGGGCTTCTGGAAGCAGCCGGGGCCGCTCTGTGAGCGCCGCCCAGACCGGCGGTCCCGGTCTTCGCCGGGGCAGGCTGCGACCGCCGCTACCGCCAAGGTGGAGAACATGATCCGAGTCGGTATTGTGGGAGCCAGGTTTGCAGCTCGCTTCCATTGGAAAGCGTTTCAACAAGTTTATGGAGTTCTCATCCAAGTTGTGGGCGTAACCTCAGCGTCAGCCGAATCCCGCGAGGCTTTTGCCAAGGACCACGGTGTTCCTGCTTTCGAATCGATTGCGGCCCTGTGCGATGCGGCAGACGTCATTGATGTCTGCGCTCCCGGAGCGGTCCATGAAACTGTCGCGGTCCAGGCGCTCCGGCGCGGCAAGCACGTCATCATTGAAAAACCGTTTACTGGATATTACGGGCCAACCACCGGCTTTCGCGGCAACACTTTTCCGAAAGAAACCATGTTGCGTGAGGCCCTGGCAAGTTGTGATCGCATTTTGACGGCCGCAAAGGAATCGGGCAAACAGATCGCCTATGCGGAAAACTGGGTCTATGCGCCTGCCATCGCCAAAGAGCGCGAAATCCTGGTGAAGAGTGGCGGCCAGATTTTGTGGATCATTGGCGATGAATCGCACAGCGGTTCGCACTCACCCTATTACGGCATGTGGAAGTTTTCGGGCGGCGGGTCGGTAGTCGGCAAGGCGTGCCATCCGCTGACGGCTGCCCTGAGCCTGAAACGGTCCGAAGGCGAGGCGCGAAACCAGAAGCCCATCCGCCCCGCTACCATCAGCGCTCGAACCCATGAAATCACGCGGCTCAAGAACTTCATCGATGCAGGCTACTTGCGAACCAGCTATGACGACGTGGAAGACTACGCTCAAATCCATATCACTTTCGACGACGGCACGGTCGCCGATATTTTTTCCAGTGAATTGGTGATGGGCGGCGTCCATAATTGGATCGAAGTCTTCGCCAACAACCACCGCACGCGCTGCAACCTGAATCCGATTGACGCCCTGGAAACCTACAATCCGCGCGAAGAACTGCTGAAGGACGTCTACGTGACGGAGAAGATCGGCACCAAACAGGGATGGAGCAATCCGGCGCCGGACGAGGACTGGCAACACGGCTATCCGCAGGAGATTCAGGATTTCGCCGAATGCTTCAGCACCGGCCGGGAGCCGCTCTCCAACGCCGCACTGGCCCGCGATACCATTGCCGCGCTCTACAGCGCCTATGTTTCGGCCGAGCGAAAGGGAGCGGAAGTCGAGATTGTGTAGGAGCGATTGGAAAGTTTTCACTTGATGGTATCCTTGTGTCAGCGCGAACCCCAGGTTGGGGCTCAGGACTGAAAACCATGAGCTATGAGGAACTCCTAGACCGGATCATCGTCGACCCTAACGTGTGCGGCGGAAAGCCTTGTGTGCGCGGCACCCGAGTCTATATTGCGATCATCCTCGACAGCCTGGCGGAGGGGTTCGCTCCTGAGCACATCATTCAGCAATATCCTCAACTAACGCTCGATGACATCCATGCCGCCTTGGCCTATGCCGCAGAGCTTTCGCGGGAGAACATCTGGAAGGTTCGGGCGGGGTAATGCGGCTCAAACTGGATGAAAACCTTCCGCGGAGTCTGAAAGAAAAGTTGCGCGCACTTGAGCATGACGTGCGCACTGTGGAGGATGAGAATCTGCTCTCACGGCCGGACACCGTGGTAGCAGGAGCAGCCAGGGAAGAGGGACGGATTCTGTTAACCCTTGACGTGGAATTCGGCGACCTTCGAAAGTATCCGCCCGGAAACCATCCTGGAATTATTCTGTTCCGGCCAAGAAGTTTTGGACTCATGACAGTGCAACGATTTGTTGAGGAATTCGCGCGCCAGACGGATCTGCAAGTTCTTACAAAATGCGTCGTAGTGGTTGACCCAAATCGAATAAGAGTGCGCCACCCGCCTTCATACACTTCGGGAACGTGAGATGGCTCTGATTCTTCTCTATCCCGCGAGTCCGCCGCCATCCACGACGAGGGTCGTTCCCGTTACGAAGGAAGAAGCGTCGCTGGCCAGGTAAAGCGCGGCCTGCGCGATTTCCTCCGGCCTTCCGATGCGCCGCAGTGGACGGTCCGCCGCGGCAGCCAGAAAGCGGCTTTCGGACTCACCAAGCTCGCGGGCTTCGCAGCACAGCATGGAAGTATCCGTGTCGCCAGGGCAGATGCAGTTGACGCGGATGTTCTCCGGCCCATGATCGATGGCCATCGCCTTGGTGAGGAGCACCACCGCCCCTTTGGAAGCACAGTAAACGGCAGCCTTCGCCCCACCCACCAAACCCCACCCGGAAGCCACATTGATGATGGAACCGCCGCCATCTCCGGACATGACCGGCACAACCTGTTTCGACATCAGGAAGACCGATTTCACATTCACGTTCATCACCCGGTCCCAATCGGATTCTTCGAGCTCAGCGACCGAGGCGCGGCGGATGATGCCGGCGTTGTTGAAAAGAACGTGAAGGCCGCCGAATGTTTCGAGCGTCTGCCGGACAACCCGCTGGCAGTCGGCGGCGCGAGTTACATCGATCGGCACATAGAGCGCCTGGCCGCCACTTTGGATGATCGCCTGTTCGACGCTTCTCGCAGCCGTGTCGTTCAAATCGGCCACCACCACCGCCGCGCCTTCGCGGGCAAACAGCAGTGCCGTGGCGCGGCCGATGCCCGACGCGCCGCCGGTGATCAGCGCCACTTTCCCGCGCAGGGCGCGCCGGCTGTTGGCCACGCCATTTGCAATCTCAGGCGCGGACATCCGCCAAGGCCTTTCTAACCGCGTCCACGGTAAACTTCACATC
>JBOGKI010000337.1:0-5706 GCA_050745605.1 Terriglobia bacterium
AGCACGGAATCGTTATTATCAGACAGGCTCTCCGGCGGCTTCCGACGGTGCGACCGCGCGCGACGGGGCGGCGCCGCGCAAGTACCGGGCGAGCCGGTCGAAATAGAGATAAACCACCGGAGTGGTATAAAGAGTCAGAACCTGGCTAAGGATCAGCCCGCCCACGATGGTAATGCCCAGTGGGCGCCGAAGTTCGGCCCCGGTGCCGGTGGCCAGCGCCAAAGGCAACCCGCCCAGCAACGCCGCCATGGTGGTCATCATAATCGGCCGGAAGCGGAGCAGGCTGGCCTCGTAAATCGCGTCCAGCGGCGACTTACCGTGCTCCCGCTCGCCCTCCAGCGCGAAGTCGATCATCATGATGGCATTTTTCTTCACAATCCCGATGAGCAGGATGACGCCGATCAACGCAATCACGCTGAATTCCATATGGAACAGCAGCAGCGCCAGGATGGCGCCCACCCCCGCCGAAGGCAGCGTGGAAAGGATGGTGAGGGGATGGATGTAACTCTCATAAAGAACACCCAGCACGATATACACCGTGATCAGCGCCGCCAGGATCAGCAGGGGCTCATTCGCCAGCGATGCCTGGAAAGCCGCCGCCGTCCCCTGAAAGCTGGCGTTGATGGAAGGCGGCAGACCAATCTCGCGGCCGGCTTGGTTGATGGCATCCACTGCCTGGCTGAGCGATGCTCCCGGCGCCAGGTTGAAGGACAGCGTGACCGCGGGAAACTGGCCCTGATGGTTGATCTCCAATGAAGTGGTGGAAGGCTCAAACCGGGCGAATGAACTCAGCGGAACCTCCGTGCCGCTGCTGGTGTTGACAAAGATCGACTTCAGCGCGTCCGGATTCTGCTGGAAATTGGGAGCCACTTCCAGAACCACATGATACTGATTGAGCTGAGTGAAGATGGTGGAGATCTGGCGCTGGCCGAAGGCATCGTACAGTGTGTTGTCGATGGCGGCGGGAGTCACGCCCAGCCGGCTGGCGGTGTCGCGGTCGATCAACAGATCGGTCTCCAGTCCGTGATTCTGCTGGTCTGTCGCCACGTCCCGCAGTTGCGGCAGCGCCTGCAGCTTGGCGGCGAGCGTCGTCGCCCACGTGTCGAGTTCCTCCGCATCGGCATCCGCCAAGCTGTACTGAAACTCGGTGCGGCTGAGACGGTCATCAATCGTGATGTCCTGTACCGGCTGCATGAACAGCGCGATGCCGTGAACCGCCGCCAGTTTAGTCTGCAAGCGGCGGATGATTTCGGACGCCGTCGCCTTGCGGTCGTCCACGGGCTTCAACGTGATCTGAATGCGACCGCTGTTCAAGGTCATGTTGGTGCCATCCACGCCAATGAACGAGGAGACGTTTGCCACCGCCGGGTCTTTCAGGATCACATCCACCAGTTGCTGCTGCTTTTCAGACATGGCCGGAAAGGAAATCGTCTCCGACGCCTCGGAAGTTCCCTGGATGATGCCCGTGTCTTGAACCGGGAAGAAGCCTTTGGGCACGATGATGTAAAGATAGACGGTCAGCACCAGGGTGGCCAGCGTGATCAGCAGCACGGTCGGCTGATGGCCCATCACCCAGCGCAGTGAAGCGCCGTACTTCTCAATGGAATACTCAAACATCCTCTCCGACCAGCGATAGAACTTCCCTTGCTCGGACTCGGGCCGGTGGCGGAGAAGCCTGGCGCTCATCATCGGCGTCAGGGTGAGCGAAACCACGGCGGAGATGATGATGGTGACGGCCAGGGTGATGGCGAATTCGCGAAACAGCCGCCCCACAATATCTCCCATGAACAACAGGGGAATCAGCACGGCAATCAGCGAAACGGTGAGCGAAAGAATGGTAAAGCCGATTTGCTTCGATCCTTTCAGCGCCGCCTCCAGCGGCGAATCCCCTTGTTCGATATAGCGCGAAATGTTCTCAATCATCACAATGGCGTCATCCACCACAAATCCGGTGGAGATGGTAAGCGCCATGAGCGAAAGATTATCCAGACTGAACCCGAGCAGGTACATCACGCCAAAAGTCCCGACCAGCGACAGCGGCACCGCGATGCTGGGAATAACGGTGCCGGAAAGGGTGCGCAGAAACAGGAAGATGACCAGAATCACCAGACCCACGGTCAGCGACAGCTCCCATTCCACGTCTCGGACGGAGGCGCGGATCGTGGTGGTGCGGTCGGTGAGGACGTTCACATGGACCGATGCCGGCAGCGCCGCTTCGAGGTGCGGAAGCAGCCCCTTAATGCGGTTCACGACGCTGATGATGTTGACGCCGGGCTGCCGTTGAACGTTCATGATGACGGCCGGGGATTTATCCATCCACGCCGCCTCTTCGTCGTTTTCGGTGCCGTTGATCACCTGGGCGATATCCGAAACCCGCACCGGGGAGCCGTTGCGGTAAGCCACGACGATGGGCCCGTAGTCGGGAGCGGACATCAACTGGTCATTGTCGTTGAGGGTGTAGGAGATGCGCGGGCCTTGCAGCGTTCCTTTGGCCTGGTCCACGTTGGAGGCCGCCAGCGCCGTGCGCAGATCTTCCAGGCTCAGGCCGTAGCTGGCAAGAACGGTGGGATTGGCTTGAATGCGCACCGCCGGGCGTTGCCCGCCGTCAATGCTCACCAGCCCCACGCCCAGCACCTGGGAGATTTTCTGGGCCAGGGTGCTGTCCGCCAGGTCTTCAACCTGGGGGAGTGGAAGGTCCGGCGAGGAAAGAGCCAGCGTCAGGATGGGCGCATCGGCGGGGTTCACTTTGCTGTAGATGGGAGGGTTCGGCAAATCCGGCGGTAGATAGGTGCCGGCCTCGTTGATCGCCGCCTGCACCTCCTGCTCGGCAACGTTGATGTCCTGGTCCAGCTCAAATTCCAGCGTGATTTCTGACGCGCCGAAGGAACTGGTGGAGGTCATTTCCTTCAGTCCTGGGACTTGACCAAACTGCCGTTCCAGGGGCGCCGTCACCAGCGCCGTCATCACGTCCGGACTGGCGCCGGGATAAAACGTGATGACCCGGATGGTCGGATACTGAACCTCGGGAAGCGCGGAAACCGGCAATTGCGTATAGGCGACGAATCCCGCCAGCAGGATCGCCGCCATCAGCAACGAGGTGGCAACGGGCCTGAGAATGAAAATGCGGGAAGGATTCACGAACTCTGCTCTCCGGTTGTCTGGGGAGTGTGGCCGGTATGAGGCGAAGCTTGGGGAGTGATATGGCTGCCATTGCGCAGCTTGTCTTGTCCGTCCGTGACCACCGTTTCGCCGGCTTGGACTCCGGAACGAAACACCACGAAGTTGCCTTGCGTCATATCCACTTCGACCGGGCGCTGCGCGACGGTGTGGTTGGCGTCCACCACAAAGACGTAATCCCCCTGTGTGCCGTGCTGCAGGGCCGCCGCCGGCGCTACCAGAGCATTATGCCGGACCTCCGTCTGGATGTGGACGTTGACGAATTCATTGGGAAACAGCGTTTCATCGCGGTTGGCGAAGGAAGCCTTCAACCGCAGCGTTCCCGTCGTCTGGTCAATGCGATTATCCGTAGCCAGCAAGGTTCCGGTGGCAATCAGGTGCTGATCGGACCGGTCGTAGGCCTGGACGCGAAACGACTGTCCCCGGCGCAGCCCTTGGAGGATCGGACCCAGTTGTTCCTCGGGCAGCGTGAAGATGACGGCGATCGGTTCCATCTGCGTGATCACCACCAGCCCGGGGGTCGAGGGCTGCACAATGTTCCCCACGTCCACCATGCGCAAGCCCGCTTTTCCGGAAATGGGGGCGGTGATCTGGCAATAGGTCAGGTTCAGTTTCGCCGTGTTGATTTGCGCCTTGTCGGCCGCAAGCGAACCCTGGAGCTGTTCAACCAGGGCATTTTGCGTATCAAGCTGCTGGCGGGGAATCACCTGATCGGCCCAAAGCGCCTTGTCGCGATTCTGATCAAGAATGGCGTCGCGGAGCTGCGCCTGGTCATGATCGAGCTGGCCCTGCGCCTGTTGCAATTGCACCTGGTAGGGACGAGGGTCAATCTGCGCCAGCATTTGGCCGGCCTTGACGTGATCGCCCTCGGTGAAGAAGATCTTCATGATCTGCCCGGTCACGCGGGTTTGCACGGTCACTGTGTTGTAAGCCGTCACGGAGCCGAGACCCGTCAGGTAAACCGGAAAGTCCTCTTTCCGAACCGTTGCCACGTTCACCGGGACTGGCCGCAGCGCCGCGGCCCGCGCCTGCTGCGCCAGCAGATTTTGCGCTTCCTGCTGACGCCGGGTTACAGCCCTCCACCCCAGCACCGCAATCACCGCAAACCCGGCCACCAGAACCCAGGGAATCCACCGCCGATGCGGACCGGGAGGTGTGTTCGATTCATTCTGCGCAAGTCTTGGTAACACCTCATGCGTCGCCATCGAGTGCCCGTCCCCAGCGCCAGAACTCTGTTCGGTCTGACGGTATTATTCCAAAACTACATGCTAGATTGACGCGCCAGCCGCATGGAAGGTTTCAACAAGAGCGGAGAAAGCTCGTAAAGTTGTTCTATACGCTCCAAGGCAGGAACCAAAAGATAAGGTCGTCACGCAGGAAAAAGTGTCTCACTTGTCTCACCCGGTCAACCCAAGTCTGCTATGCTCAGAGGAGGCAGGAGACCGTCGGCGCAGCGCAGACCGCGGTTCTGCTAGACTTGCGAGGTCCGGTCGAGGGGAGACGCTGAGAAGGCGTGAATTAATCGCCAAAGGCTGCTGTAGCGGCGCTCTATGAGCGCCGAATTGATTGAGAACGCGAGAGCGGCGGTCATAGACCGCCGCTACAGCCAAATTTGCTCACACCGTCTGAGTGAGGTAGATCCAGCGCGCAGTTTCCCGGCGTTGGACACTCAGCGGGGTTTTTCGTTCGCGTGGGCATTCGGTGGTGTCCCAAATGGAGGGAACGAAGCTAGGATGTGATTGAAAACAAATGGAGTTTGTTTTTTGGGATTGGACAAAGGACGCAGCCCACGACCAAACACGGGCCGTGCAGCGCGAGCGTCTCGCCCGTAAAATTGAAGGAACGAAGCTTGAATGTTTATGAAAACAAAGGAATGCGGTTATTGGAACGTCAGCAAAGTGCGAGCCGCGCAAGCGGCGGCACGGTTTCCCATCGGCTGGCGCAAACCTTAATCTTTGGCGGGTCTGCGCCATCCTCCGGTGTGCGTACGCCAGAGTTCGACGGAATAGGACTCCTATTGAAGCCTAATTGAAGGAACGAAGCTTGAATGTATATGAAAACAAAGGAATGCGTTTATTGGAACCACTGCAAAGTGCCAGCCGCGCAAGCGGCGATATGATGTGCTTCACGGCGCAGGCGTCTTGCCTGCAAAATTGAGGGAACGAAGCTTGAATGTGCTTTGTTATCAATAAATCATAACTGAGGATCATCTTTCAAAAGCCAAAGGAGCACTGAATCCATGAGCACTGCGAGCCAACTTGAAAACTACATTGGTGGTGCCTGGGCGGGCGTGTCTGCGGCGGACCATCTTCCGGTCACCAACCCGGCCACGGCCGAAGTCATGGCGCGAGTGCCGCTCTCCCCGACTGCCGAAGTTGAGCGGGCCGTGCAAGCGGCGGCCAAAGCCTTTCCAGAGTGGCGGCGCACCCCAGCGGGAGATCGAATTCAATACCTGTTCAAGCTCAAGAATCTTCTTGAAGAGAACCTCGATGGCCTGGCGCGCACCCTCACCAACGAGGCCGGCAAGAC
>JBOGKI010000338.1:0-5676 GCA_050745605.1 Terriglobia bacterium
GGGTTATGCCCAGGCCGCCGTGGTGTTTGCCGCCGACCGCAAAGCGGTTTCCGGACTCAATTATTTTGATCCCCGTTACTTCAGCCGGTTTTGTGCCTTGGCCGGACCCCTGGCGGAGAAGCGGCTGGAGGATGCGGCATCGTTTGTGGGTTCGCTCTGGTATACTGCGTGGGTCAAGGCCGGCAGCCCGGACTTGAGCGGATGGAAGGTTCCCCGCCAGACTTCAGGCTTTGGGCGCTATTCTTCGGCCCGGTAATCCTGGAGCACGAGGCATTCCGCGCGGCGGTTCGTCAAGGATGGTTCGCAAGCTTCTCCTGATTAGCGTTATAGGCGCCGTGGTGGTAGCCGGTCTCTGGATTGACCGGTCCATTCGCGCCCCGAAGCAAGCCCACTTTGTTCGATTCTCCGGCACCGGCCAGGCCGTCCCGGGGTGCGTTGATTTTCACCAGGCTGCGTCCCGTGTGGGGCAGAACGGGTGCGTGACGGGCCAGGTGCTGCGCGCCTACACTTCCAAATCAGGAAATACCTTCCTGGATTTTTGCCAGGACTACCGCTCCTGCCCTTTCACGTCCGTCATTTTCTCTTCGGACCGCCCGAGGTTTGGTGATCTCACTGCACTCGAGGGGAGAGTGGTTGAAATCCGCGGAACCATTAAGACTTATGCGGGCCGCGCGGAAATTGTGGTGCGCGATCCGGAACAAATCCGGGCGCCGCATGAGTGAGAACGAGACCTGAGTTCCTGCTGCCCGATGTGATCAGTATGGCCTTCTTTCCCAAAGCCGGTGACGAGGCTGCGCCTCAGATCGCCTCGGCATGTTTGCGCACCGGAAGGGCGGGGTTTCAACTGCGGCATGTACTATCAAAGCGATTGAGGGGCGCTAAGGCATGTTCGCGCCCCGGAAGGGCGGGGTTTCAACCCCGCCGTAACGGAGGCCACACCGGCTGGGCTTTAGCCCCTGAAGCCACCAAGGTTTCGAGCCAGGCTTCCAAGTTCGCTTCAGGGGCTAAAGCCCGAGATTCGATGGCGACCCTGGCGGCAGGATTGGAACCCCGCCCTTCCATGTCTGAAAACTTGACTCATTTGCATCAAGTCCTCTGCTTCAAGGCGTATAGGGAAGGCCCGTTTCGCGTTTCATCCGCATTCGTGGCGGCGTGCTTCCGCCACATTCAAATCGCGGCGGCCCTTGCCATCCTTCTCGCCGGTGCTTCGCTGAGCCTGGCTTTTAAGCAAGCTGCGACGAGCGCGCCACCATCTGCGCAGGCCGCGCCGCAGAAGATCCTACCCCAGGCTGTGGAGTATCTTTCGCAAGGCAATGATTTGTATTTGAAAAAGGATTTCGCGGCGGCGGCGGCTGCCTTTCGGAAAGCGGTTCAGGCACAGCCGGAGCTGGCGGATGCGCATCGAGGACTGGGGCTGGCGCTTTGGAACGAAGGAAAAACGGACGAGGGCCTGCGCGAGCTGACCATTGTAACGCAGCTCCGGCCCAAAGATGCGGCCGCCCATTACGACCTGGCGAAAGCGGCCTGGGGGCTCGCCAACCGGGAGAGCGGGCTATCCGAGGGCAGCAACAGTCCCAGCGGCTCGCGGTACCAGGACCTGGCGATTGCGGAGATGCAGAAGGCCCTGGCCCTCGGAGCCGGTGATGCCCAAATGCACTTGGATCTGGCGGAGATGTACATTGACTTTGGCCAGGCGAAGAATGCGGCGCCCGAAGCGGAGAAGGCCGCGGCTCTGGAGCCAAACAACACCCAAGTGCTCCTGACCGCAGGCCGGGCGTTACTGGCTCAGGGACAGGAGGACGACGCCGCGAAGGAATTCCAAAAAGTCCTGCAGATCAATCCCCGCGACGGCGAGGCTTACGTGGCGCTCGGCCAGCTTCGCCTCTACCAGCGAAATTTGCCCGATGCGGAAAAGGCATTTCGGAAAGCGGTTCAGATGGCGCCGGATTTTTCCCCTGCTTGGGCGGCGCTGGGCCAGCTCCTGGAAAGGACGAACCGCCTGACGGAAGCTCGATCCGCGCTCGAAAAGGCCGTGGCTCTCGACCCGCACAATTGGCAGAGCGAATACCGGCTGGGAAAGATTCTGGCGCAGGGCGGGGATGCGGCAGACGCCGTGCGGCTTTTCCAGGCGGTCCTCAAAGTTGAGCCGTCGTATTTACCGGCTCGCGAGCAATTAGCGGAGGCAATGCTTCGCCGGGGAGATGTAAAAGGAGCGATGGACCTGGCTGGGCAATTGGAAGCCGAGAATCCGCAAGCGCCGGAAGGCCATCGCGTGATGGCGCTGGCGCTTTGGAAGCAACGCAACTACGACGCCTCCCTCGCGGAATGCGCCATGGCCCTTTCCAACGATCCTCATCCGGCGCAGATGCTGGTGGTGCAGGCGCTTGACCTCTGGCAACAGGACCGCAAGAAGGAAGCGCGGCAAGCCTTTGTTCAGGCCGCCAAAAACCAGCCCAACCTTGCCACGTCGGAGGTTTTTTGCCGGTTGATCCTTTGCGACGGCCACGACTTGGGCATCGTGTCGGATTTTCTCCAGAAGAACCGCTGGCTCGTCACGCCGCCACCGCAATATTGAAGCTGGCGCCAGGGTGGGGCGGACGCCGCCTGTCTTTGGGAGATAGTCATTCCCGTGAAAGACCCGATCAGATTTCAAGTGACGAGCCGGCAGGGGACGGAAAACTGTAGCGGCGGTCGGAGTTTACCCTGGGCAGGGACCGCCGATGGGGTCGGAGGCATCGGTCGAGTTAGAGGCCGGTTCGGGCCTTGTCGTTCTCAGTTCTTTATTCCGGCGCCTGACTCGTCACTCGCTACTTGTCACTCGCCGCCGCATTTTCGACTCGCGATTGCCTTCGGCGGCGGTCAGGTGTATGTTGCCGGTCGGCCTGGAAGTGAAGACGGGATTCCGGCGTAATGGCCCACGACACCAGAACGGTGCTGTGGCTGCCAAGTGACTCAGCCTTCTTTTTCGCCGCCCCTGTTCTTCGTGTCTCAGGAGTCGGTCGGGGAAGCGGCAGTTCCGGGAATTTGGATTCTGCTGAAATCAGGATTGCAAAGGCCACGGAACTTAGCTAACATTGGTTAGCTAGGAGGAATCGTAATGCGCTCGATCAAGGTGCACGAAGCCAAGACCAATCTGTCGAAGCTAATTGAGCGCGCTTGCCGCGGTGAAGAGGTGATCATCGCCCGCGGCGCGACCCCCGTCGTTCGTCTGGTTCCCATCGGAGCAGTGCACGGGCGGCGGCAGCCAGGCGTCTTGCGCGGAAAGCTTCGGGCAGGTCCGGAATTTTTTGAGCCGCTTCCTGCCGAGGAACTTTCCGCCTGGGAGTAGCAGCGGTGCGCCTCCTCATCGACACCCATGCTTTGCTGTGGTGGCTCAGTGACGACCCGTCTCTTTCCCCCACCGCGCGCAAGGCGATGGCAGTGACCTCCAATGTCCTTCTGGTAAGCGCCGCCTCGGCGTGGGAGATTGCCACCAAGGTGAGACTTGGCAGGCTCGCGGGGGCGGCGGAGTTGGCGGCTGACTTCCAGGGCTTCATGCTCCGCGAAGGTTTCACCACGTTGGATATTACCGCCGACCACGGCCTCCGCGCCGGTCTCCTGCCCGGCCCTCACCGAGACCCCTTTGACCGCATGCTGATTGCCCAAGCCCAGGCCGAGAACCTGCCCATGGTCACCAATGAGCAGACATTTGAAGCTTATGGCGTACGCCGGGTTTGGTGAGAGCTGGTAGCCATCGGTCAGTGCCGTCCTGACCGTGGGCTTTCCACCGACCCACAAACCCACAGTCAAATAAAATACGAATTGACCGTGGCTACCGGGTCGCCCCTTGTGACTCTCCACTGCTTTCTCGGCTGGCGATTGGACGGGGGGGGCCGGTATGCTGTCGGTCGAGCCGGGGTCAAAGCGGGCGTTCCGTGCCAAAATAAGACTTGACGTGTACGGTATTGCCGTACATGCTGGAGTGATGAGGAGCCGTTGCAATTCGCTGGGTTTCGCCACAAAGGGCTTCGGCGGCTCTATGAGGACGGCAACGCTAAAGGGTTGCCGCGAGCGATGGCCGACAAGCTGCGCAAGCTTCTGCTCGCCCTCGAAACTGCCCGCGATCTCGGCCAAGTCAGCCGTTTTCCGGGATGGAGGCTCCACCCGCTGAAAGGCGAGATGAAAGGACTTTGGAGCCTGGCTGTTACAGGAAACTGGCGCTTAATCTTCCGTTATGACGAAGCAACGGGGACTGTCTGGGATATTGACTTGGTTGACTACCACTAGGAGGGCCGCCGTGCCCATGAAGAATCCGCCCCATCCGGGCGACCTGATCAGAACTGAGATCATCGAGGCCCTCGGCCTTACGGTGTCGAAGGCATCGGAGATTCTCAAAGTCCGGCGCGCAACTCTCTCCGACCTTCTCCATGGCAAAACTGCGCTCACGCCGGAGATGGCGCTGCGCATTGAAAAAGCGTTTGGTCCCGACATGGATCACCTTCTCCGCATGCAGCTTGCCTATGACGTGGCGAGGGTGCGGAAGCATTCAAGAGATATCGCGGTGAAGCAGTACGTGCCCGCTTGACGAGTGCAAGGCGCCCGGGACGCTTTAGCGCTCACAGCTCTTTCTTCCGGCACGTCAGTCGGCACATGTCGCTTGTCACCGTTTTAGTAAGCTGGCGGTTGCCTTCGGGTACGGTCACGGGTATCTTGTAGGTAGGACGGGAGCGAATGACGGCAGTATCTGTCTAATTCTTGTTAACGAGATGCGGCAATGGCGAACACCTACAAAGCGGTGCTACGAGGAAACCGGCTGGAATGGAGCGAGCAGGTTCCCGAGCGGCTGACGGGGGACCGGCCTGTCGCGGTCCAGGTCACCGTTCTGGAAGAAGAGGCGAAAACAAGCCAGGGCCCGGGAATGGCGGATGCTCTGGAGAAGCTGGCGCGTATGAATGCCCTCGCCGAAATCCCTGACCCGGCAGCATGGGAGCGCGAGCAGCGCCAGGACCGGCAGTTACCCGGCAGAGATTCGTGACCCTCATCGACAGCAATATTATCATCTACGCGGCCCAGCCCGATCATTCCAAGCTGAGACTTTTCATTCGAGAGAACGCGACCGCGGTTTCGGCGGTCAGTTATGTTGAGGTTCTCGGTTATCCGCGCCTCACCAAGGAAGAGCGCCGTCACTTCGAGGCGTTCTTTGCCGCTGCCACAATCCTTCCCATCTCCGACGCAGTTCTCAGCCACGCTGTAGAATTGCGGCAGCGCAAGAAGATGGCCCTGGGCGACGCGCTGACAGCAGGAACGGCGTTGGCCCACGGCCTGACGCTGGCCACGCGCAATACGAAGGATTTTGATTGGATCGAAGGGCTTAGCTTGCTCAATCCTTTCGAATCCTGAGCGGGTTGGCACTCGCCACTCAGCCTGCCCTGAGCTTGCCGAAGGGTCACACGTCACTGCTGTCTTGGCTGGCGATTGCAGTCGGGGGCGATCAGGGGTATGTTGACGGTCGGGCCGGAAAATCAAAATGGAAATTCCAGGGCAAAGATCAGAATCGAGGCGAGGCATTTGTCCTCATAACTCTTGCCATGCGCTTGGGGTGAAATCGAGCTCTCGCATACATCGCACAGGACGCGACGTATGCGCCACCCGCGGTCACCGCGACCCTTGATAGGGACACCCAGGACAATTTCTGGG
>JBOGKI010000339.1:0-5676 GCA_050745605.1 Terriglobia bacterium
GTCCCGGGGTTATTCGACGGCTCGTACTGCTTCGGCGGCGAGGAGAGCGCGGGAGCGAGCTTCCTGCGGCGCGACGGCGCCGTTTGGGCGACCGACAAAGACGGTCCCATCATGGACCTGCTGGCAGCGGAGATCACGGCCCGTACCGGCATGGATCCGGGCGAGCACTATCGCGACCTGACGGCCGAGTTCGGCACGCCTTACTACACACGCATCGACGCGCCCGCCACCCCCGAGCAGAAGACGAGGCTGCGGGAGTTGTCGCCCGAGGCGGTCAGAGAATCAAGCCTGGCTGGCGAGCCGATCATCGCCAAGTTGAACCGCGCGCCCGGCAACAACGCCCTGATAGGCGGACTGAAGGTCGTAGCTGCGAGCGGCTGGTTTGCAGCCCGGCCTTCAGGCACGGAAAACATCTATAAGACCTACGCGGAAAGCTTCAGGGACCAGTCGCACTTGAATGCGATTGTGAGCGAGGCTGAGGAAATTGTGAACAACGCGCTGAACTCCTCGAAGGGATGAGCATGAGCCGCGATAGCGCCCGTCTGCTGCCGTTTCCCCAGGAGTACCGTGCCTCTGGCTTGCTGCTGCACGTCACGTCGCTGCCCTCGCCTTATGGCATCGGCGATGTAGGACCGGCTGCGGTATCTTGGATCAACCGCCTTGCCGAAGCTGGCCAAGGTTGGTGGCAGGCGTTGCCGCTCGGCCCGACGGGCTACGGCAACTCACCCTATCAGCCCTTATCCTCTTTCGCCGGGAACGCACTGCTCATCAGTCCGGACTGGCTGATCGAGGAGGGACTGTTGCAGGCGAGCGACTGTGTGTATCACTCGACCACCCCAACGGCTATCGATTACGACGCCGTTATCCCGTTCAAACATCGGTTGCTCGAAAAAGCTTGGACTAGCTTCAGCGCCGGGGTGCGTCGTGATTTGCAGCCAGGGTATGAGCAATTCCGCAATGACCAGGCGCACTGGCTGGAAGACTACGCGCTCTTCCGGGCGCTGAAGGCCAAGTTTGATGGCGCGTATTACCTCGAATGGCCACCGGAGTTGATCGGGCGCGAGTCAGCGGCGCTAGAGCGGGCCCGTCGCGAGCTGGCGGATCAGATTGGGCAAGCGTGCTTTGCGCAATTTCTGTCGTTCCGGCAAGGTGAGCGGCTGAAAGCGCACGCCCGCAATAAGGGGGTGAGGTTGATCGGCGACCTGCCCTTCTTCGTGTCTGCCGACTCGAGCGACGTGTGGGCCAACCCAGAAATGTTTTTGCTGGATGGGGAATACCGGCCGCGCTTGGTCGCCGGGGTGCCTCCCGATTACTTCAGCGCGCAGGGACAACTTTGGGGCAACCCTCTCTATAACTGGGACGCTCTTCGCCGAACCGGCTTTCGCTGGAGCATCGACCGTTTGCGCGCCTTGCTGACTCACGTGGACGTGATTCGCTTGGATCATTTCCGCGCCTTCGTCGCGGCCTGGCACGTTCTGGCTGGCGCACCGACCGCCCAGTCTGGAAAGTGGATGCCGGGTCCGGGCGCCGAGTTCTTCCGCGCCGCGAAGAGAGACTTGGGTGCCCTATCGTTCATCGCCGAGGATCTGGGATTGATAACACCTGACGTTTATGCACTCCGCGACCAGTTCCACCTGCCGGGGATGCGGGTCCTGCAGTTCGCCTTCGACGGCCATCCCGATAACCCGTACCTTCCTGGCAACTATGTCACCAACACGGTGGCGTACACAGGCACCCATGACAATCCCACAACGCGCGGCTGGTTTGAAGATCTGCCGAATGACCAGCGGCAGAACTTCTGGAAGTGCCTGAAGCGGCCGCCGGGCACGAGCATCGACGCTGCACCTGCTTTGATGGGCTTGGCTTGGTCCTCCTCGGCGGCACTAGCGATGGCTCCGCTGCAGGATTTGCTGAATCTAGGAAAGGAAGCTCGGATGAATGTTCCAGGCCGCGCCGAAGGCAATTGGCGCTGGCGCTCAACGGAAAAGATGCTGTCCGATTCAGCCTTCGAATGGCTGCGCGATTTAACGAAGGCGTCGAACCGTTTGGGCGTCATTAGCACTCTAACCACAGGACAGGTCCTGGAGGCAGGATCAAGAACCTGAACGCAATTCTCTTAGAGGCCCCGGCCGGGATCGCTGTCCGGGCCAGGGGCTCGGCTGACTTTATGCATTGACGTGCCCACACGGTTCGCGGGCCACGAAACGGAGGTGAACTGATGAAAGCGACGCAATTACTTCATGATCTGGGCCAGAGCATCTGGCTCGACAATATCACACGCGACCTGCTGGATAGCGGCACTCTCAAACATTACATCGATGAACTTTCGGTCACGGGGCTTACCTCAAATCCGACGATCTTCGACCACGCCATCAACAAAAGCACCGCGTACGACGCCGCGATCCGCGAGAGGCTAAGCAAGGGCCAAGCGGGCGAGGCGCTCTTCTTCGAGTTGGCCCTGGAAGACATTACTCGTGCTGCCGACCTGTTCCGGCCGATCTACGATCGGACGGACGGTGTGGACGGGTGGGTGTCGTTGGAGGTTTCACCCTTACTAGCCCATGATACGTCCAGCACCCTGGCTGCAGCGAAGGATTTGCACGAGCGGGCACGGCGGCCCAACATCTTCATCAAGATCCCCGGCACCAAGGAAGGCCTGCCGGCTATCGAGGAAGCGATTTTTGCCGGCGTCCCGATCAACGTCACCCTGCTGTTCTCGCGCGAACAGTATGTGGCGGCTGCCGAGGCGTACCTGCGCGGCGTTGAGAAGCGCATCGATGCTGGACTGAGGCCCGATGTCGGCTCCGTTGCGTCGCTATTCATCAGCCGCTGGGATGTGGCGGTAACGGGCAAGACACCCGAGTCCTTGCGGGACAAACTCGGCATTGCCATTGCGAAGCGAACGTACGAGGCCTACCGCGCCCTGCTTGATTCTCCACGCTGGCAGCGCGTTTTCAACGTCGGAGCGCGGCCTCAACGCCTTCTATGGGCCAGCACGGGGACCAAAGATCCCAAGGCCTCAGACGTGCTCTACATCAAGTCCCTCGCTGCGCCTTTTACGGTCAATACGATGCCGGATGGGACTTTGAAAGCCCTCACCGATCACGGCGAATTGGGTGCGATCCTGCCTGCCGACGGCGGCGATTGCGAGGAGGTGCTCGCGCAGTTCGCGAGGGCGGGGATCGATGTTGATGCCCTGGCCGCCCAGCTTCAGGATGAAGGAGCGAAGTCATTCGCTAAATCCTGGAATGACCTGATGACGGTGATCACCTCCAAGAGTGCCGCCATCAAGCGGGCCGTTGCTGGTTGAAGGCCAAACTTGATCGTCCTGAGAGTGGCTCGTTCGAGATCCTTTCGGGACAGGAAGCCTTTGATTCACGCCGGCTGCTGTTGGCGTGATCGCGGATGACGCAAGGGCCGTGCGTAGGCAAGGCAAGGGACGAAAGGAGTACGAACATGGCGACACGCGCAGCGAAAGCTACCGCGAGGCAAGGACTGCAACCGCTGACGAACCGCAAGACCTGGGAGGCTCTCCAATCCCATCATAAGGAGGTTTGCGACTTGCATCTGCGGAACCTGAGCGCAGAGACAGTAGCGACTTGAACGGGAAGGGGCACGACAGCGGGGTCAGGCCCCGAGCACCACATGGCCGTCGATGAACTCATTCTCGGCTCCGGCGCCCCCAGTCCCGGCTACTGAATCTTGTTGACGAGAGGCGCTGAGCGCCGTTAAACCCGACACTTTCATCCGCTGGTATGGGAACGGGTTTCGACGGTTTGAAGGTGGAAATCGAAGCTGCGAGGGCCGTCGGGGTTCCTGCCGAACTCCAGCAACGGCTCGTGGAAAGGGCCGGGGGCGACCCGACTTAGGTAAGGAGCGCATCGCTGCTGAACGGCTGTTGAAACCGGGAATTGGGATCTTAGCTTGTGTGGTGATGTTTTCTAAATGCAAAGCCAACATCGTGCATTTCGAGCCCGAACCCTGTCCCAGACTGGCGCTGGACTCCGTCCCGTTATGCGGATAGAATCACTTCCACCGGGCGCGTTGATTCCGCGTTGTCCAAAACGGTTCCAGCTCATTCGACACTGAGCCAGGAGGAGAGGTCTCTCATGCCCACACTTACCGTCACAAACTGGTTCGGAGATCTGGTGTCGCATCCCAACATCGTCGTTGAAGCCAACTCCACGGACGATATCGTCACAATGATGAAAGACTCTGGCAAATATCCGTCGCCGGTTCGAGCTGTCGGTTCGAACCATTCCACTGCGCGTTGCGGAGCCGTAGAGGGCGGGACCCTCATCCAGATGACCAAGCTGAACCAAATTTTGAATATCACGAATGATACCGTCACGGCTCAAGCGGGCGCGCTTTATATCGACGTCGCTCAGCAACTTGAGAAGCGCGGACTGCAATTTTACGTGAACACCGAAATTGGCAATCTAACGGTGGGAAGCGCGGCGTGCTCGGGAACCAAAGATGGCTCGATGCCGGGAGAATACGGCCAAGTGGGTTCCTATGTTATCGCTGTGAAGATGGTCCTGCCTTCAGGTGACCTTCTGACGGTGGACGAGAGTCAACCCGAGTTGCTGCAAAAGGTCAGGTCGAGTTATGGCACATTCGGTATCGTGATCGAAGCCACGATCCGCGTGCGTCCCATCCAACCCATGGCGGTCTACCACGAAACGTTTACTCTGGAAGACTTCGTGCAAAAGCTGCCTGAGCTGATTGCTCGCAATGAATCGATGATGTACTATGTCTTTCCGTTCGAGAATCTGATCACGGTTGAATTCCGAAAATACAATGCGGGAGCTTCCGGGAATCCAAACCGCGTCATCTGGCCTTTGCGCAACTACTTGTGGGGATCGGCGGGACCCGCATTCTGCCGCCAGGTCGAAGCGGAGGTTCCAGATCCAACTATTCGTTATGGCGTGATCGACGGCTTCTGCGCAATGTGGCGGTTTAAGCTCACGAACCTGATTCGCAGCGATTACACCATTGCCACCGAGCAGATGATTCGTTATCCGACCGTGGCGAATGACAGCCGTTATACGTTCAGCTTCTGGGCCTTTCCCGAGGAGCGTTTTGCTGCCGTCCTCGCCGGCTATTTCCAATTCAGCCGGGATTATTACAAACAGAAGGGATATCGATCCAACATGTTGAGTGTCGGATATCGCGTCGCCAAGGATCAACAGTCCTTGCTGTCCTATTCATATGACGGAGGCATGATGACGGTTGATCCGGTGTCCACGGCCAACCCGGGGTGGGAAGCGTTCTTGGATGCCTACAACGAACTTTGCAGTGGCCAAGGTGGGATTCCGTTGCTAAACCAGACTGCCCGGGTCACGCGAGCCCAGACCCAGAAGGCGCTTGGCGACCGCTGGAAGCTCTTCGCAGAGACCCGAAAAACGTACGATTCCGGGAATCGGTTGTTGAATGATTTTTTTCAGGACCTGCTGGCAGATTGAAGATTCTGCAATGCCGCTCAGTTTGTATGTGACCTTCTGGTGCCGCAACCTAAAGAACCCCCGCGCTTTGTTCTGGCGGAGCGTAATGACGCGCCCATGGTCTGCTGATCTCCCGAAAGTCCTTAATAGCACGTCGTGAATTCATTCGACCGGAAGCGGCCCGCCCTGAAACGATCTTAAGGGCAGCAGCACTACCTCTTTAGACCGCTGA
>JBOGKI010000340.1:0-5657 GCA_050745605.1 Terriglobia bacterium
ATCATGCGCTGCTGGCCGACATTGAGCCGCTACGCCGTCTACGCAATACGGAACTGCGGAACCTGGGGCGGCTGGCCTATCCCATGATGCGACTCAAGGGCGGAGCCGGGTTCCGCCGGGTGAGCTGGGAAGAGGCGCTCAATACGGTCGCGGAGGCTATTCGCCGCGCCGATCCCAACCGCATCGCCATCTACAACACGTCGCGTGGCTTGACGAATGAATCCTATTACGTAGCCCAAAAAGTGGCGCGAGTGCTGGGCACCAACCACGTCGACAACGCCGCACGCCTCTGCCACGCTGCCTCCACCACTGCTCTGAAGCAAACCATCGGTGTCGCGGCTTCCACCTGTTCCTATTCCGATTGGATTGGAACGGACCTCCTGGTCCTGGCGGGATCGAATTTGGCCAACAATCAGCCCGTCGCCATGAAGTATCTCTACTACGCCAAGCAGAGGGGCACGCGGATTCTGGTGGTGAATCCTTATCGCGAGCCCGGACTTGAGAATTACTGGATTCCTTCAGTGGCGCGCAGCGCGATCCTCGGCACCCACATCATGGATGACTTCTTCCAAGTGCGCGTGGGCGGCGACACGGCATTCTTTAATGGGGTACTGAAGTGGCTGATCCAGCGCGACTGGTTCGATCACGATTTCATCCGCGATCACACGCGAGGGTTCGATGCAGTGAAGCAGGCGGTGGGTGGTCTTGCGTGGGAGGAGATCGAGAAGAGCGCAGGCCTGAGCCGGGATGCCATGCTGCGCTTTGCCGGAGCTTGCGCTAAGGCCAGGACCGGCATCTTCATTTGGAGCATGGGCCTCACCCAGCATCGCTTTGGCGTGGGCAACGTCAAGTCCCTGGTGAACGTGGCGCTGGCTCGTGGATTCTTGGGCCGTGAACATTGCGGCTTGGTTCCCATACGCGGACACAGTGGAGTGCAGGGCGCGGCGGAAGTGGGGAGCGTGCCGGGATCATTTCCGGGCGGCCAACCGGTGAACGAGGAAAACGCCAGGAAGTTTTCAGAGCTTTGGGGCTTTTCCGTTCCGTCGAAACCCGGCATGACCGCGGCGGAGATGGTGGATGCGGCTTGCCGCGGCGAGCTGGACGTGTTTTATATCCAAGGGGGAAATTTCCTGGAGACGTTGCCCGATCCGGCCAATGTGGGGCCGAGTCTGGCGCGCGTTCCCTGCCGTGTGCATCAGGATATCTTCCTGAACAGCTCCATGTTTGCCGAGCCCGGCGAGGCCGTAGTGCTGCTTCCCGGCCAGACGCGCTACGAGCAGGCGGGCGGAGGGACCATCACTAACACCGAACGAAGAATCCGTTACTCACCCGAAATTCCCGGACCGCGCTACGGGGAAACCAGGGCTGAGTGGGAGATTCCCATGCTCGTCGCGGAGCGGGTGTTGGGGCCGGAAAAGCGGCGCCTGATTCATTTTGACAACGCCCAGGAGATTCGCAACGAAATGGAGCGCGTCATTCCCATGTACCTCGGCATTGGCAGCCTCCGCAAGGAAGGTGATTCGGTTCAATACGGCGGACCCCTGCTGTGCGCCGGAGGCAGGTGCTCCACGCCGGATGGCCGCGCCGTGTTTACACCCGTTCCCATTCCGTCTTCCGGACCGGACGAAACCTTCTTCCTCACCACGCGCCGCGGCCGGCAATTCAATTCCATGATTTTCGGCGAGAGGGACGCGCTCAACGGGGGCGGGCGACGCGACATTCTGATTTCAAGCCGGGACGCCGGGAAACTGGGACTGGCCGGTGGAGATCGAATCCGTCTGCATTCCGTGGTGGGAGAAATGGAGGGAGTGTGCCGGTTGGCTGATGTGGCTCCAGGGACGTTGCAAGCTTACTGGCCCGAGGCTAATGTCCTGCTGCCGAGAATCCTCGATCCTGGCAGCATGGAGCCGGATTATAATGTGCAGGTTCGCCTTGAGAGAGTTCACTAGCGCGAAGACGGCGAATGTCTTCAGGATCGCCGGGAACTCATCGTGCTATTCGACGGGCGAGTCGGATGCAGCAGCCGTCTGGGTGAGGTTGGTACGAATGACAAAGGTCTGGTCCGAATAGTAATAGGAGTTGCCCGTGATTCCAAGCTGAGACGGATTGGCGTTGACGGTGTATCCCTGGTAGGAGCCATTCGAATCGGCGGAATTAGGTGAGTATGACAAAGTATAGCCGCTCTTTTCGCCTGCGGCCAGAACGCTGTCAATGATCGCTGCGGCGGAAGAGCTCGGCTCGCCGCCGCCGGATGGAGGAGCCAGATTCAGCAATGTAGCGGCAAAACCTTGGCCATAGTTGGAAATGTAGGTGATGTTTGCTTCATTGATCGCCCGGCAACTTTCGACGGCAGAGGCTTGATTGGCGGCAATGCGGGCACGCAGGTAGTTGGGAACGGCGATGGCGGCGATGATGAGGATGATCGCAACAACCAAGAGGAGTTCGATTAGAGAAAAGCCCTTCTGACCGCGTTTCATGACTAAAGCTCCTGGCCACTGCACCTGCAACGCTAGCCTCGGGCTAGGATTCTGCAATGACTCGGAATCAAGGGTGCAATTCATGGTCCAAACTGGCTCGAAAGACATTGCCCGTAGCTGCATGATATAAAGCCGTTTAGCGAATCGTGGTAGCCGGTCGGCAGGATCTGCATAAAATCGGCACTTGAAATGACACAAACCGTCACTTCCAACACACCCACATGGCCCCCAAGGTCAGCCGCGGAAAAGCTTAAGAGGAGGACAGTCCTAGAATGAATCGATCATCTCGACGGTGGTTTCTTCAGCAAACTGCAGCACTTACGGCTTCTGCTCTGGCCGTCCCGTTTGTTCCCGCGCTGCTGGAAAGCGCCGGCCAAGACCGTTCTCAGCGGCGGCCCGATATTCAATTTGCGACCAGCCCGAAGGGCCGGCTGGCGGTAGCTTCTTATCCATTCCGTTATCACATCAAAGGTGGAACGGGAAGGCACATGCGGAAGCCGCAAGAGCCCGCCATGACCCTGCTCGAATTCCCGGAAATGGTCGTGAAGCGATTCGGTGTACACGGCGTCGAGCCGCTTTCTGCGCACTTTGACTCCACCGATGCCTCGTACCTTGTCCAGTTTCGCGCGGCGGTGGAAAAGGCAGGCGCGCACGTTGTGAACGTCCCCTTGGATGAGCGATATAGCTTTTACCATCCCGATGCGGCCGTTCGCCAGAAGGCGATTGCAACGGGCAAGCATTGGGTGGACGTGGCAAAGGCAATCGGCTCACCCAGCATCCGGGCGCACATCGAAGGAGTGCACGGAGTAAAGCCGGACGTAGACCGGGCTGCGCAGAGCCTCGGTCAGTTGGCTGATTATGGCGCATCTCAGAACATCGTCATCAACCTGGAAAATGACGATCCGGTCAGCGAAGATGCCTTCTTCGTCGTTCACGTCATCGAAAAAGCGAATCGTCCTTTCCTTCACGCCCTGCCGGACTTTGCGAACTCCATGTACGCCGACAACGCGGACTTCGATTACCGCGCGATCACAGCGATGTTCCAGCATGCTTACAACATTTCCCACGCCAAGTTCGGGGAGATCGGTGAGCATGACAAATATGTTTCGGTGAATGTCGCCAAGACTTTCGGAATTGCCAAGGCGGCAGGGTACCGAGGTTACTTTTCGATGGAGTGGGAAGGCCCGGGCCAGGATCCGTTTGGGGGCACCACGAAGCTGATCCAAGAGTGCCTGAAGGATCTGAGCGCATGACGGGCGCAACCGAATCATCGTTTTCTCAATCGCTACGCGGTAGCGGCGATGTGCTGATCGTTCTCCTGCGCCGCGGCAGAGGCGGGGTGACCATGGCTCCTGTAGCGGTGGTCGGCGCCTGCCCCGCTGCAAGGGGGACCGCCGGCGCTGATCGCTCCAGAACTTCGACGCTCATAGAGCGCCGCTAACAGCCTGGCGAGACAAAGGCGCGGGAGCGTAGTATGATGAATTCAGCAAGCCATTCATACCGGCTGCATAAGACCATTCCATGAGAGCTCACGTGCCGGGCAGGCGCGGACCAACAGGAAAGAAGGATTTGTGGCGGACGAACGTCTGAAAGTGGCAGTATTTATCGATTTTGACAACATCCAAATCGGCGTCAAAGATACCCTGAACAAGGAATTCGACGTTTCGCTGGTCCTCGAAGCGTTGAAGGAGCGCGGCGAAGTGGTGGCCAAGATCGCTTACGGCGATTGGGCGCGCGCCGGCGAGTACAGCCGCCAGATGACCCAGCACGCCATCCAGATGGTGCAGCGCAGCGTGACGCCGCGCGGCGACAAGAACGGCGCCGACATCAATCTGGCGCTCGACGCGCTGGAGATGGCGTTCACCCGCCATCACATTAATTCCTTCGCCATCGTCGGCGGCGATAGCGACTTCATGGCGCTGGTGGAAAAGCTGAAGCAGTTCGACAAGCAGGTCTTCGTGATCGGCGGCCGCGCCTTTACCAGCAATATCCTGCAGCGGAACTGCACTGAATTCATTGCCTATGAAAACCTGCTGAAGAGCGAGGGGCCGCGGGGATCGCGCTCCTCGCGCCGCGAGGGCTCCAGCCGCGCCGGCATGGAGATTCATCCTCTCTCCGAGGCGCTTCCCAACATCCGCCGCGCCTTGAAGATTCTGGCTGACCGTGGCGTGGCAGCACAGTTGGGTCTGCTCAAGAGCACGCTGCTGCAGCTTGACTCCACATTCACGGAGCGCGATTTCGGAGCAGGATCGTTCCTGGAATTCATGCAAAAGGTCCAGGAGGCCGGACTCGCCCGCATTAAGCGCATTGATCGCGGCTACCTGGTCGAGCCGGTTGAGGCAGAGGGCGGCAGCGCCGAGCCCGCTTCTGCTGAAGCCGAGAGTCCCACGCCGGTTCCCGAGGCTGCCACGGCGGGCCCAGGAGATTCCCCGGTCCAGCAAGCCGAGGCCGGCGAAGCCAAGTCTTCCCCCACCGAAGCTCTTAACTTGCTTCGGCAAGCCCTCGCCTCGGCGTCACAAAAGGCGCCAAGCCGGCCGCTTTACATGCGGCAAATCCGTCAGGCCCTGAAGTCCATCGATCCATCCTTTGATGAACATCGCTACGGCCTGCGTGGAACGCTCGATCTGCTCCACCATGCTCAGCGTGAAGGCTGGGTTCGTTTGCAGCGCGACCATAAGGGCGTCTGGCGTGTGTTCTGCTTGAATATTCCAGGCGAACCTTTAGCTCCGGGGACCGAAGCGGCTCTCGAAGATCGGGCTGCAAGCGAAGCTCCGACCGCGGTTGAGATTGAGGAGTCGATCGAGGTTGGACAAGCGCCAGAACCAGGGTTCGAGCCGCGGCCGCAAACCGAAGCGGAGGCTGAGGCAAGCGAAGAGATCAAGGAAGAGGCGGACGAATCCGTCGAGTTTGCGCTCGCTGCCCCAGCAGTGCACGGCGGGGAATCGCCGCCCGGGCGAAAGCCGAAGCGCAAACGCGCGGTGCGGTCCGGGGCCAAGCCGGCCCGGCGGCCAACCCGCCGCAAGCCCAAAGAGCCGGCTGCGGAGTAGCTGTAGCGGCGGTCGGAGTTTACCCTGGAAGGGACCGTCGAACCTGTAGCCGCGCTCTGCGCGCGCTGGAAAGATGGCGGTCCCCGCTTTGCAGCGGGGCAGGCTCCGACCGCCGCTACAGCTCTTGGGAAGG
>JBOGKI010000341.1:0-5639 GCA_050745605.1 Terriglobia bacterium
GTTCAGACCCAGCCTGCAGGTGCCGCCAAAAATTTTCTGCTCGCAGGCTTATATCGCGACGGGGGCGAAAGCGCGAAGGCAGAGGAGCAGTGGAAGACGCTAGAGCGGCTGATCGATGCCGGGCGGGAAAGTTCAGGCGCGATGAGGCCGGGCGAGACGGCGGCGCAGGCTTGCCCGGAACGGGAGTACGCCGCCTGCGCCGAGCTGCTTTCAAAGAAGAAAAGTTTGATACCTCGAGAACAACTGACGCTGGGGCAGGCGTTGCTGAATGAAGGCGAGGACGCGCGGGCGGCGGATGCTTTCGCCGCCGCGCTCACCGCAGAGCGGTGGAGCGCGGAGCCGGCTTACTGGCTCGCCTACACCTCCATGAAGCTGGGCGAAGCGAACTGGGACCGGCTGCTCGCGGCGTATCCCGATTCCTGGCACGCTTATGAGCTTCGCGGCCAGGCGGCGGAGTTGAGCGCGGAGCATCCCGAAGCCATCAAACAATACCAGATGGCCATCAGGCTTCATCCGAATGATCCGGAACTTTACGAAGGCCTGGGTCACGCTTACTTTGTGATGCGGTCCTATCGCCAGGCGGAGGATGCCTTGAAAGCTGCCTTGCGCCTGGACCCGACCCGCGCGGACGCCCTTGCCACGCTGGGCGGCCTCTATCTTGATGAACACCAGGATCAGAAAGCGCTGCCTTACCTACAGGCAGCGGTGCGATATGAGCCCCGCCTGCTTGAAGCGCACGCCGCCCTGGGCCGCGCCTATATGCGCGCCGGAGAGGCCAGCCTGGCGGCGCCGGAGCTTGAAAAGGCGGCTTCGATTGATTTGCTTGGCGATGTCCATTTCCTGCTCTATCGTGCCTACCTGCAGCTTGGGGAAAAAGACCGCGCGCAGAAGGCTCTCGAACGGTCGCAGGAGTTGCGCAAGAATTCGTTGAACGTTCCGGGGTCCATGTCGGCACCTGGCCAGTAGGGTGCGCCTTGTGTCCGCCGAGCGGGCGACTACGAGGATCGCCCCTACGTCAGTTGGAGGCCGGACTTGAGCCCTGAGAACCTGCATGCCTCAAGGTTGCAAGGCTCTGAGATTGAAGGAATTTAGAGTTCAGAGCGCAGAGAACCGCAGCGCCCGCCGGCGCCATTCGCATCCTGCTGCTGACAATTTATCCCATTCAGGCTATGCTGGAGATGGCCGGATTCTACAAGGTACATACCGTCGAATGAAATACTCCTATATTGCCAAGTCCGCGTTGAAGCTGGTGGCGTCCGGATTCAAGCGTCCCTACATGGTGATGTTTGAGACGACGTTGATGTGCAATATGTTCTGTGAGTATTGCATCTTCGGCGAAGAGGGCAAATTCAACGACCTCAAAACGCGCGCCATCCGCGACCGCATCTTCCAGCGCATCGACGAATTCTGCGACATGGGCATCTTCGCGCTCAGCTTTTCGGGCGGAGAGCCGCTGCTGAATCCCAACACGGTGGACTACATCGCCTACGCCGCTGACAAGGGCATGTGGACGTCGATGCCCACCAACGGCTTACTGATTCGCAAGTATGCTGACGGAGTGGCGCGGCTGGATATGCTGGAGGTGTCTATCGATTCGATGGACCCCAAGCGCTTCGCCAAGCGGCGCGGCATTGACGGCCTGCCCAAAATCGTCGGCAACCTGGATTACGTGCTTACCAAGCGTAAGCCCTTCACCACGCAGATTAACGCCGCCGTGAACATGGAGAATCTGGAGGATCTTCCGGCGATCGCTGAGTTTTGTAAACAGCGGAATATCGTCTTGCATCCCGAAGCCGTCCACAACGTGATGCGAGCCGGGGAATTGTTGCCGGACGCCGAGCTCCACGGTGAAGAGATCGATCAAGTGGAAAGCGCCCTGCACGAGTTGCGGAAGAGTTATCCGAAGAACGTCCGCTTTTACGCCCACTATTACGACTTCTACCGCAAGGGCGGCTTTGGCCCGAAATTCCCGTGCCGCCATCCCTCCAAGCTCGTTTCCATGAAGCCGGACGGGGCCGTTCACTTGCCTTGCGCCTTCATGACCCTCTATCAATCCCAGGCGCCGCTCAAGGAGATCTTCGCTTCGGAGGCGGCGCGCCAGATCATCGCCCAGGAAAAGACGCTGTGGGACTTCTGCAACGGCTGCAAGATCGGCTGCCCCTACGAAGTCAGCGCCTTTACCAACGGCCCCAAACTGGCGGTGGAGTCAGCGCTGAACTTTCTGAGGATTACGTAAGGCTGCGGCGAATCGCAGGCAAGGCCGCCACAATGGATGAAAAATGACCGGGATGTATCTTCGGGGGCCTGTCAATTTTCTGTTGGACTGTTGCTGTAAACTCTCTCCTCATGCCATCGATCCAGGGCCTTGCCGGCCCATATCGTTTGTTCTTTTATAGTTTCGATTGCAATGAGCCGATGCACGTTCATGCTGAACGTGAGAAAATGGGATGTAAGTTCTGGTTAGAACCGGTGGAACTGGCCAGAAACGCTGGTTTTTCCGGTAGAGAACTAAGCCGGATCGCGCAGTTGATTGAGGAAAACCTGGACAGAATCAAGGAAGCATGGAATGAGCACTGCAATCCAGACTGAAGCGCGGATCAAGTCGGTGACGCTTACGGATAAGGCAATCGTGGCCGACCTTACCGATGGGCGCAGCGTCAGCGTGCCACTCGATTGGTCATGGCGTCTGTCGGACGCAACTCCCGAGCAGCGGGCACACTGGGAGATCATCGGTAACGGCGAGGGAGTTCACTGGCCTGACGTTGACGAGGACATCAGCGTGGAAGGGATGCTCAGGGGCACGCCCGCCAAACGTCCATCAAAACCGAAATGACGATTCTGTGCGATGCCAGCTCTCTGAAAACCAGTTGCGCCGGACGCTGGTTCGATGCACAATTAAAGTGAGACGGCTGAGGCGTTCCATTCGCCCAATTCTGGCAGCCCGGCGCGCGCCTTCTGGAGTTCGATTGTTCCTTCCTGGCCTTGATCTGTTTCCAACCTGCGATCTTCCTGACGACAAGTTCCACGACCATTGTGGCGTGTTCGCCATTTACGGCCATCCGGACGCGGCGAAGCTGGCGCACCTGGGGTTGTTTGCGATGCAGCACCGCGGCCAGGAAAGTGCTGGAATCGCGGTCTATAACGGGCAGTCCGTGGTGTGCCATCGAGGCATGGGGCTGGTGAATGACGTGTTCAGTGGCGAGGCGCTGCAGGGTTTGCCGGGCTCGATTGCCATTGGCCACACGCGGTACTCCACAGCCGGTGGCACCGACCTGCGCAACGCCCAGCCGCTGATGGTGAGCTGCCAGAAAGGGCAAGTGGCGATTGCCCACAACGGCAACCTGGTGAACGCTTCCACCATCCGACGCGATCTCGAAAGCCGCGGGGATATTTTCCAAACCACCAGTGATACCGAAGTCGTTCTGCACTACTTCGCTCGGTCCAGGCACAGTGGCATTCCGGAATCACTGGCAGAGGCGCTGGACAAAGTGGAAGGCGCGTATTCGCTGGTGGCACTGGTGAAGGACACGATTTACGGCATCCGCGACCCGCGGGGATTCCGGCCGCTCGCGCTCGGGAAGTTGGATGACGCCTGGGTGTTGGCATCGGAGACCTGTGCCTTTGACCTGATTAACGCCACCTACGTCCGGGAGGTGGAACCGGGCG
Source organism: Terriglobia bacterium (assembly GCA_050745605.1). Classification (GTDB taxonomy): domain Bacteria; phylum Acidobacteriota; class Terriglobia; order UBA7540; family UBA7540; genus CALCEB01. The sequence continues at coordinate 3,667 of JBOGKI010000341.1, forward strand.
AGATGGTGATTCTGGATGATCGTGGCCTCACGTCGCTCCGCTTCGCTCCGCCTGCACAGCCAGCCCAGTGCATCTTTGAACACGTTTATTTCTCCCGCCCGGATAGCCTGGTGTTTGGCCGCCCGGTCCATGCCAGCCGCGAAAAGCTGGGCCGGTTGCTGGCGAGGGAACATCCGGTGGAGGCGGACCTGGTGGCGCCGGTACCGGATTCCGGAGTTCAGGCGGCGGTAGGCTTTGCGGAAGAGTCTGGCATTCCCTTGCGGTTCGTCCTGATGAGGAACCACTACGTGGGGCGGACGTTTATCCAGCCGAGCCAGACGAATCGCGACTTGGGCGTGAAGATGAAGCTGAATCCGGTGCGCGGGCTCATTGAGGGGCGGCGCGTGGTGCTGGTGGATGATTCGATCATCCGGGGGACAACCAGCAAGAAGATTGTGCGCATCGTACGGGAGGCCGGAGCGCGGGAAGTGCACTTGCGCATCAGTTGCCCGCCCACGATCTCCCCTTGTTTTTATGGGATCGATACGCCGGACAAGCACGAGCTGATCGCCTCCGCTCACAGCCTGGAGGAGATCCGTCAGTTCATCGGCGCGGACACGCTGGGTTATCTATCGGTCCAAGGTTTGCGCCAGGCGGTGGGCGACCGGGAGGGTAACTTCTGTCTGGCGTGTTACACCGGCGATTATCCCACGCACATTCAGGAACCGCTGCTGGCGCTGCGCAATCGAGAGTAGACCGAGAGTGAGGGAAATGGAACCCGTCGAAACCCCGCAAGAAACTCAATCCCAACTGCCGGAAATGCCCTCCGGGCCTCCTGCGGAATCCGCATCGAGGCGAACTGAGCACAACGGGCACGATGGCGCGTGGGAGACGCTGCGGTCGCTGTTGATTGTGATCGTGGGCGTCCTCTGCATTCGGACCTTCGTGGCGGAGGCCACGGTGATCCCCACCGGGTCGATGGAGAACACCATCCTGATCGGTGACCACGTCTTCCTGAACAAAGTGCTCTACGGCCCGCGCATTCCCTACACCGCGTGGCGGTTTCCAGTGCTCCGCACGATTCACCGGGGAGATATCATTGCTTTCCGCTATCCTGTCAATCCATCCGTGATGTTCGTGAAGCGCGCGATCGCCGTGGGCGGAGATGTGATCAAGATTCTGAACAAGAAGGTTTATGTGAACGGAAAACCGCTGACTGAATCTTACGCCCATTTTGAATACGCTTCCATCTTCCCGCTGCGAGATAATTTTCCGCCGGCGATCGATGAGATTGACCAACTCCCCGCCGCCTGGGGATTGGATCCGAACTGGGCGCGCGAAATGCCGGCCTATATTCACCCGGATGGACTGCACGTGCCGGAGGGCTACGTTTTCGCGATGGGCGACAACCGGGATAACTCGCTGGACAGCCGCTTCTGGGGGTTCGTGCCACTCCAGAACATCGTGGGCGAGCCGCTGTTCGTGTATTGGTCCTACGACGCGCCCACCCGTGACTGGATCAACGACAACGTCGCGGGCCGGGTGAGATTCGACGGCTCGATCATCTGGAATTTTTTCTCGAAGACGCGCTGGTCCCGCGAGGGAATGATCTTTTGAACATTCTATGTTGCGCTCGAGGCGCGTCAGGGCCCGGCCGCCACGTCATTAGTGCTCCTTCCGCACATTTCAGTTTTCAAAGGCTGGTATGCGATACCGCGATGCGGGCGTCGATATTGACGCCGCCACCCGCGCCAAGTCTGAAATTAAGCAGATTGTCCGCAGGACCTTCAATGCTCGAGTCCTGAAGGACGTGGGTGCGTTTGGCGGGTTCTATGCGCTCGACGGTCTGGCGCCGGGCAGTGTGCTGGTGGCTAGTATGGATGGCGTGGGTACAAAGCTGAAAATTGCGTTTGAGACCGGCGGCCATGCCAGCGTGGGCCGCGACCTGGTGAACCACTGCGTGAATGACATTGCGGCGCACGGGGCCGAGCCGT
>JBOGKI010000342.1:0-5635 GCA_050745605.1 Terriglobia bacterium
GGGATGCGAGACAAGAAAATGATCGAAATGCCGTTTTTCGGCACGGTTAAAACCGTGCCCTTCCGGTCTCCATGCCAAGCTGACGAATAATCCAGGCTAGATAGTTTGCCACGTTGCCGGCAGGCTGGGCCGGGGTTCGTAGTTGCAGTCATGACGCGTCCAGGCGGTGTGCTCCCCAGAGGCTCCGCCGCCGGGTTGGCACGGATTCCTTACCACTCCATTCAGCCGGGCATTCAGGGCGGGCATGAATGCGCCGTTCAGTTTCGTGCCGGAATCGCCTGGGCCGGGATCGAAGCACCCAGAGAGGGCCTGCCGCGAAGTGACTCGCCCGCAGCAGCCCGGAACGCGGCAAGGAGCTGCTGCCCGGGAGCCTATGCCAATCCCGCGCCTCCGGAGGCCGCTCGCGGGCCGGCGGCATGGCCTGTTTCCGGACTGGAGCAGGATTCGCTCAAGCGCTTGCCGTTTTCGAAACCCGCGGCCGTCTGCATCTGGTTAGCTACGTGCAGAATCAACTCCACCCGGCTGGAGACTCCGAGCTTGTCGAAGATCCGGAACATATAATTCTTCACGGTGTGCTCGCTCAAGTTCAATTGCTCCGCAGCTTCACGGTTGGTTAACCCTTCCGCCACGCACTGCACGACGGCCATCTCGCGCTGCGTCAGCAAAGCTACCCCCGCCGTATTCACCACCCGCAGGGGACGCGGCTCCCGCAAGGCTTCCAGGACAAAACCCAGCTCTTCTGAGTTCCCCCAAATCTGGCCTGCATGCACGCAAGTGATGCACTTGATCAGTTCCTTCACGGACCGTTTCCGGCAAAACACACCTTGGCAGCCATTTCGAAACGCCTGCACCACCGAATCGCCGCCCGGGGCGTCAAACATCATCACCACTTTGACGCCGCGATGCGCGGCGCCCAACTCCTGCGCCAACTTGAAGCCGCCCAGCGTGTCACCTTCAAAATTGGCACTGACCACGGCGACATCGGGTGGATCCCCTGCTACTGCAGCCAGGAAGTCCGACGTCCGGTGCGCCGCCTGGACAGTCCCGAAGCGATGAGATCTTCGGAGAGCATCGGCCAGCAGTTGGGCTCCCATGGGTGTACTGTCCGTAATCGTCACCCGGATAAGACAAGGCTTTCCCCCTATTGCCTTCAACCTGCTCATTCGTCCCCTCCCCAGATTGTCGTACGGTTATAGCCATCCCTCAACGCCCTAGGGACACGCCCTTGGCGTTCAAAGCGAAGCTGAGGGTCACTCGGTTGACGTTAAAGTTGCCGGTGAACGGAACCGCCCCGTGGGATTGCGCACGCGACGCTGAGTAACTCAGACTAGCGGTTAGACGTTCACTCAGGCCGTGGCTCACGCCAAAACTGGCGGTCTGGCTATCGATCCGCCCGCCGGCAAATTGCGATCCCAACTCGTCCGCGCGCGAGGCCATGACGTCCGCACTAACATCCCAACGACGCATGAGGTGCCGCCGCACCCCTGCGTCTGCGGACAAACTAGTGACTGAAGTCAGCAGGCCGCCGCCATCTGTAGCAGCCCGCATCGCCGAGAATGAAAAAGCTGTCTTTCGGACTTGTTTGGTGAGAGTTGCTCCCGCTGCGCCTTGCCATTGCGGGGCACTGACTGGATTCACCGTTACAAGGCCCAAACCGCCAACACGACCGGGCCGCTCCGGGCTGGCTGCTGGCAGAATATACTGGGGACCGCCGAACAACGTTAAGTTAACGCTGGGGGTCATTTGCCAGGTCCATGACAGGAAGGCACTGTGGATGACGGCTCTCGAATTCGTCAGGAGAATTGAGCTGCCACCAAAATCCATGTTGTCATAGACGTATTGCAGACCGGCCGTCTGATGATTCGTCACCCGGTAGCTATACTCGATCCCGGCGTTGACATCGCGAGTGTTGAAATACTGACTCCCCGTGCCCGACCGTCCGAGGAAGTCAAGGCGGTTGTAGCTGCCAAAGAAGGTGAGGGATGTCCGGGTGCTCCGATGAAAAATCGCATCAACTCGGGTGTTGTTTGTGACCTCCGGAACAATGGGGGTCACGATGGTCTGATTTAAGCTGGTTGGAGCTCCCAGCCCCGGAATGCCCGTCGGTTCCGAGGGCGGCTGGAAAGTCCCGGTCAGGTAGCTCAATGAATCTCGCAAGTGCAACGAGAAACCCGTCCCAAAGCGGAACAGGCCATCTGCTGCAAACACTTCGCTCACCGTGTTGTATTGACTGAGGTGCTGGAAGACTTGGAAGTATGGACTGTAGGCCAGTTGGAGAGTGAAATCGCGGCGTTGCTCATCAAAAAGGAAATGCGGTCCGACGGTGATGTAGCTATCGCCGACTGGGATGGTGGAACCCCGCACGTTATCGCTATACCCAATGGAGGTATCGGTCCCCAACAGGAGCAGGTTGGGCGTCGCCGACTGGCCGGCATAGTTGAGTTGGCTTTCCGCGCCGCTTCCAAACGGCGTGGGGCCGCCGCCGGGCATGGATGGAGCGCCACCCTGCGCCCACAGCGACAGAGGCAGGAAGCCTACAAGCAAAATGGCTTGAAACAGCACTCTCAGCATTTCACGGCACCACGATGGTGTCTCCGGGTTGAAGCCTTAAATTCTCATCCATTCTCTTGCCCTTAATGACGGCCTTATAATTAAACCGCAGCATTTTTTGAGAACCATCGGGCATCCGCCGTAGGATGTAAGTCTTGTTGACCTTGGCAAAGTCCTGGAAGCCTCCAGCCAGTGCGATGGCATCCAGAACCGTCGTAGGTTTACCCAAGCCATATGACCCCGGCTTCAAAACCTTGCCCAGGATATTGAAGTTGTGGCTCTCGACCTTTTCCACAATGACGTTGACGCGCGGATCGGAGATATACCTTTTAAGTTTTGTAGCAATGAGGTCTCTCAGGTTGCCGCTTGTCAATCCGCTGGCTTTGACTTGGCCGATCAAAGGGACGGATATGGTGCCATCCGGCAGGACTGGCACGGTGCGGGAGATATCAGGTTGCTTCCAGACGCTGACCTCCAGAACATCCGCGGGACCGATCACGTAATCATTGGATACCGCATGGGTTGCGGTATTGGCGCTGGCGGTGCTTGCGATGTCGCCAGAGGCTCCCGACTTCGTCTGGCCGGCGGACGCGCTTGCAGCTCGACCACAGCCGGATGCAAGGACAAACAGAACCCACAACGCGCCCGCCACCGTTCCGGCGCGGGTCGGCCGCCATGACCTTGTGGAAACGGTCGGATCGGGTTGTCTAAGATTGCTCATGGTTCAAGCCGTTTTCCCTTCATCCTTAAGTGTTGCCGCCGATCCCAAGGGGCAGATTCCGCTCTCTTTTCGACGATGTCCGGCGCCTCTGTCCTTTCTGGGGCGCAGACATCAGGCGGCGGGCCAATCGATAAGCATTGATCACTACGCTTACCACCGGCACATCCTTCGAGCGGATGCCGGGCCCTGTGCGGACGACCTTCCCGTGACAAAGTATCTCACCATAGCTAAGGCCGTGGATGAGCTCCGGGAGTTGCATTTTCATAGTGACAAGTGCCCTGGGCTTGAGCGGTCCTTCGGCAAGAAACCGAACGCCGGATTTGCTGATGTTGATGGTGATTCCTCTCCGCCACTTTCTGTGTCCTCGCTCCCGGTAAAAGATGGGGATATGGATTGGGAACCGTGGCGCGCGAAGCGGTTTGTTCACAGCGATCCTCGACTGAGACTCTTCCATCCCCCGGGCGTCCACTGCGGGGATCTACGGTTGGGCTCTGCCACAACAAAGCCTGCCGAGAGCCCCGTCCGTGAGTGATTTCAAGTGGAACCCCTGCCACTTCTTCCCAACTGCTTAAGAGCGGCCAGCGCCACCACGAATCCTTATCGTGAGAGATCGTGTGGCGCATAGCTCCGCCCTGTGACTTACAGTGCGACGGTGCGGTAGGTCGGTGCCGCGCGCAGCGGCCGCCGGCCTACCGTATGGAGGAGAGATTTACAGGCGCAAGAACCGGTAGTGTGAGATTTTGCTGGCCAATGTCACCAGGGCGCCCCCATCGCCCGGTGGGTCTGCCCGTACAATGACCCCCCGGCAAACCAGTTCCGCAGGACACTCAGAGCTTTCTGCCGGCAGGCTCAAGCTCATTTCAATTTGCGTATTCAATGGAGCAAAGTGGTCACCGAGGAATAACACCCCGGAGCTGCTGATATTCTCAGTGATTCCCGCGCGCCACTTGCCTTCGCCGCTTACCCGGTAACGCATTGACATTTGAATTGAAAATCGGCGGGCCCGTTCCGTGTCAAGCTGGACTGCGGTCAGTTCTCCCCCCATGATGGTCCCCTCCATCCTTTATCCGACAGCTTCGACTTCCACCGGCTTCCCGAATTCTCTTTCAACAATTGTTAGCCAGTTTAGCGATAGCAAGACGCTTGGCAATAGCCCGAAGGTGCCATGCCAATAGCACTGGCCAGTGCTCTTAACGTGCCTGTTATCACTTACTAGAACCCTCTGGCGACATCGCTAACTCATAAGTCACCAACCAAGTGGTGCGCAATTGCCATCAGCGCCACTTCCATGCGGTTTGATACACCCAGCTTATCGAAGATGTTGGTGACGTGGTGTTTGACGGTGTGTTGGCTGAGGTGGAACTTCTCAGCAATGTCCTTGTTTGAGAAACCGGAAACAATCACCGTCACGATCTCGAGTTCCCGGCGGGTCAAACCGAAATGTTGCCGGGGCTTTTTGCCCTCTTGACCAGGCAGAAGACGCCGCATCACGTCGACTAATTGGGAAACGCTTTCATGTCCGATCCACAATTGGCCTTTCATCACGCTGCGAAGGCCCTCGAAAAGCTGTTGAGGGACGGCATCTCTTGGTACCATGCCCTGAACTCCGTGTTGAAGGGCTTGAATAATCTCGGCCTTCTCGATCGAAGCGGAAAGAATGACGGTCCGCACCGGGGGCGATATGGATGCCAAGTCCCGTACCGATTCAAGGTCCGATTGATTGGGGATGGCCAGGTTTAGGAGGACGATGTCAGGCTTTGCTTCTTTAGCCTGAAGAGCAGCTTCCTTGCCGATGGGAACCTCTCCCACGACGTTAAAGTCTGGCTCGGTCTCCAGCAATTTTCGGAGCGCCGCCCGGAAGATCGGGAAGTTTCCGGCGATGAGGATTCGAATTGGAGTCCCGTGTTCCATTGGAGACAGGTTGGATGCAAAGCATCCGCGTCCGGTCTCGTTCCGCGCGCGCGCGCCCGCGTCCTCGAGCATTGGCCGCGCAAAGGCAGAGACCTCTGCCTGCTAAATTAAGAGGAGAATTCGGAAACTCTCAGGAGAGGGGGAAAAAGATTTTCAGGTGACGGTTGCCCGCGCATCGTGCGCCAACAAAGATGCAACAAGTGAAGACCAGCGCAAACTCGCTCGCTGTGGCTTGTACCAGTTGCATACCATCTGAACACAGTCCCCGTGGGCACAAACGACCTGCATTTTTCCCTGGTCAGCGTCCCCCCTCCGGGTCCGCAATTACACCCTTTCACTTCAAACTTGTTGCCCAGGTGGCAGGGCCCGGGCTTAACCAACTCAACCCCTCAGCCTGGCGATGCCCCGTTGCAGCAACATATTAGGGGCGCCATACATCGAAGCCCAACCGCT
>JBOGKI010000343.1:0-5595 GCA_050745605.1 Terriglobia bacterium
TGCTCACGGTGTAAGATACGCAGTACTGAAGCGGGACGAGGCGTCAATGGATGCAGGCGACTTCCGGCGGATTGCCCTCAGCCTTGAAGGCGCGGAAGAGAGTTCGCACATGGGTAGCCCCGACTTTCGGGTGGGCGGCAGAATTTTTGCCACGCTCGCCTCGGAAAGCCAGGGCTACGGGAACCTCAAGCTCACGCCGGAGCAGCAGGCGGCGTTTGTGGACGAACTGCCCGAGGTTTTCGTTCCAATCCCGGGTGGATGGGGACGGATGGGAATGACCCATATCCGGCTGGCTGCAGCGAACGAAGACGTGTTGGCCGGGGCCTTGCGCACGGCATGGAAACTACGGCTCGAGAAGAACGCGAGGTCCGCCAGGAAGTACCGCTTGCCGGCAGACGCCGTCCGGCTGGCGAAGAGCCGCCGCTAGAAACGATGAGGCACTACCGTTTCGCACTCTCTTTCCGCCAACTGCCAACACTACCTTTATTCCTGGAACTTTTGTGCCGCGATCGCGTATTAGAATGCAAGGAAGCCCGCTGAAGAGGAATCTATGTGGAGAGCGGTACTAGCGATTTGGGCGTTGAGCCTTTCAAGCGCGGTGGGATTTGCAGCCACCCATACGCAGGTGATCCAATTCGCTCCGGGCGACAGCCTTCAATTTCGGCTTCGTGGCGGAGACGTCCACATCATCAAAGGCTCGGATCCCCAGCACATCGTGGTGCGGTACACGCCTGACTCGAAGAGACAGGATGACGACCAGAAGGTTCAGCTTCGAACCAGAATCGCCGGTTCTCGTGTCGAGGTGGAGATCAAGGCTCCGCCCTCACTTGGCGTAGATACCGAGATCGAAGTGCCCAGCCCGGTGTCCCTGAGGGTTCACCTCACCGGAGGTGACTTAACGATCGAGGGTGTGGAAGGCAACAAAGATCTTCGCGTCTTCGCTGGCGATATCAAGGTAGACGTTGGACCGAGCTCCAGCCTGCGGCGCGCCGTCGCGTCCACCCGAATCGGCGACGTTGATGCTCCAGAGGGCGGCGAGATTCACGGTTGGTTGGGCCACACCTGGAAGTACGAAGGAAAAGGCCAGTACTCCCTCTACGCACACGTTTCCTTTGGCGACGTAGAACTAAACACCAAGTAAACGCTCGAGCCCTTCGGCCGAAACCCCGCCGTGAGATCCCCCACCGCAGCGATCGTTCTCATTCCACCGTGACGCTCTTGGCGAGATTGCGGGGTTGATCCACGTCGCAGCCGCGCAGCACGGCGCAATGATAGGCGAACAATTGCAGAGGAACCACGGTTAGCAGCGGCATCAGGATATCGCGGTTGCGGGGCACCTCAATCACGTGATTCACGAGCGACGCCAGATGGCTATTGCCACCAGTGGTAACGGCGATGATGGGTCCTTCCCGCGCGCGGATTTCCTGAATGTTGGAAAGCACTTTGTCTTGCGACGCGTCATCCGGCGCCAGCGCCATGGTGGGGAACGAGGAATCAATCAGGGCGATGGGCCCGTGTTTCATCTCACCCGCCGCATAGCCCTCGGCGTGAATATAGGATATTTCCTTCAGCTTCAGCGCGCCTTCGAGGGCGATAGGGTATTGGTACTTGCGGCCGATGAAAAGAAAGTGGTCGGACCGGCAGAATTGGGTGGCGAGCTCGCGGATGCGGTCCGATTGGGTCAGAACTTCGCGGACTTGGTCCGGTATTTTTTCCAGGCCGCGCAGAATCCCTTCGCCTTCTTCGTAGGAGAGGTCGCGGCTCCGGCCCAGAAGCAGAGCCATTAGGATCAGGATGGTGAGCTGGGAAATGAAGGATTTGGTGGAGGCGACGCCCACTTCAATGCCCGCATGGGAGTAAACCCCGGCGTGGGTCTCGCGCGCAATGGTGCTGCCTACGACGTTCACCAGGCCGAGCACCAGCGCGCCCTTGCGGCGGGCCTCGCGCAGCGCCGCCAGCGTATCCGCGGTTTCACCGGACTGGCTGATGGCCAGAACCACTGTGTTCTCGCGAATGTTCAGCTTGCGGTAGCGGAACTCGGAGGCCAGCTCGGTTTCCACCATCAAGTCGGTGAGCGCCTCAAAAACGTAACGCGCGTAAAGGCCGGCGTAATAGCTGGTGCCGCAACTGACGATGATCAGGTGCCGCGCTTTTTCCAGACGCTCGCGGACGGATTCAAGACCGCCGAGCTTGGCAACGCCCTCCGAATGGTTCACGCGGCCGCGCAGGGCGTTCTCCACGGCCTCCGGCTGCTCGAATATCTCCTTGAGCATGTAATGCGGGAACGGGCCCCGCTCCATGGTGTCCTGTCCGAAGTCGAGCGCCGTCGCGTCGCGGGAGACCGCGCGGTTGTCCAGCGTCTTGATGCGGAAACTGCCCGGCTCAATCCGGGCGACTTCATTATCCTCAAGGTAGACGACCTGGTTGGTATGCTGGGCGAGCGCCGAAACGTCCGAGGCGGCCAGCGATTCGGTCTCGCCGATTCCCAGCACGATAGGGCTGCCGCGCCGGGCCAGAATGATTTCCTTCGGGTGATCGGAGTGCGCCACGGCGATGCCGAACGTTCCTTGCACTTCCTGGAGTGACTGCAGGACAGCGGCTTCCAGGTCTCCCTGGTAACGGCTTTCGATGAGGTGAACCAGGGCCTCGGTGTCAGTTTCGGTCAGGAATGTATGTCCCTGGGCCTGTAGCTGCTTTTTCAAGATCTGATAGTTTTCAATGATGCCGTTGTGGACCAAAAAAAGGCGCTGGGTGCAATCGGTGTGGGGGTGGGCGTTGATTTCGGTGGGCTTTCCGTGTGTGGCCCAGCGGGTGTGGGCAATGCCAGCCACGCCCCCGGGCGCATCCTGGCGCACGCGGTGTTCGAGCTCGCTAACTTTCCCGACGGCTTTGGCCAGATAGGGCGTCGAATCGAGGATGGCAATACCGCTGGAATCATAGCCGCGATATTCCAAGCGTTTGAGTCCATCGATCAGGATGCCCCGGGCCGTTTGACGGCCGGTATAGGCGACGATGCCACACATAAAAGGCTCAATGCCTGTCTGCCGCTCGGAGTGACGGTAGCGGCGAATCAGACGTAACGAAGCTCGCGACCCAGAGCGCGAAATTTCGGGCCGCTGAGATAAACCGGCGCGGGACCAGGAATGCGCTTTCCCGAACCCGGGCTATTCACGAAGCCTTATCCGGGGACCGTCAGGGGTACGGTTAAAACCGCGCCCTGACAGTCTCCCCGCGAGAAGTTCGTGAATAATCCCGGCCAAGCCTCCCAATCTATCACAACGCCATACATCGGCGTTTTTTCCTGCATAGCCTTCGATCGCCGGCGAGAACCGGGCAATCTCACCCCTCATATTGGATACCCCAATCTTGGGCTTTCGTCCAGAGCTGAGGCGCGGCACCGGCATCGCAGGGATAGTCATTGCCGCGAAAGCCGGAATCCAATACCGAGTTTACGGGCAGGGCTTGGATTTCCGCTGTCGCGGGAATGACAGTACGTTCCGGCTGCGGCCCAGGGCTTCTCTGTGTCAGAGATGCGGGAACTAAAAAAAATCAAAAAAATTCGCAGCAGCATTTTTTTCGGCAACCCTTGACGCAACAAGGGCATCAATGCATGTAACCAACACTTATGACTACCTGGGGAAGTGGGTAGCGTTAGGGCAACCAAGTTACTCACTTCCTCCTTCCTCCCGGGGGCGCGGAGGCGGTCGCGGTGCTGTGCAACAAGCCTCTCGATGGAGTGATCCCCTTTCGACGTTCAACAGGGCATGAAGTGCGGACGAAGTTTCGTAACCTCACACGATCCCGCCCATGCGGCAACCTTCGATTGAACCAGGCGGAGTGCGTTCTCGAGCCCGGCTGTGTCGATGATGGAGTTCAGGATTTTCCATTTTCTCTTGTGTGAATAAAGGTGGATAAGAAAATCCCCATTTTCCGGATCGTCGCAGAAAATGTTAACAGCCAGGGAGTTGGGGCGCGCCGAAGCCAGGTGTACCAGCCCCAATCCTCCTGTACAGTCCTGGGCACAGTCACCCGCCTTGCGAAAGCAATCTCGTAGGGCATTTCTCGACCGGACTCTCCTTCATACAGCCGTCGGATGAGTTTATCCGTACGGGGTGTCCTAAGCTCTTGCGCAAGCCTCCGATGAATACAGCGTCAGGGCACGGCTAAAGCCGCGCCCTGACGGCGTGCTGCGACGCGCGATTACTTGTGACGCTGGATATCATCGCCTGCCCCGTTTCAGGTCTGCGGCCTTGATTCTGCGAGCCGAAGCCGAACGGGTTTCCCGCCGCCGACTTTCCGCGTCAGCCAGTCTTCCATGTCAGGTTGCAGGGCCTCTAGGTCCACCCGAAAGCTCACCTCCAGCAAGCCATCGGCGGCGGGCAGAGTCTCGTCAAAAGCCGAGCGGCCGGTAAAGCTCCTCATGCAATAGCTGTCCAACCAGGCGATGGGACAAGGTCTGGCGCCCTCGGACTCAATAACCTCTACCTTGATTTTTCGGGCGAACATCGAGATCTGGAAGCAGAGCACCGCTGTAATCTTTTCCGGCCGTGCCTTCTCACACTCCGGAAAAGCTCGCGGTCAACCAAAGAAAATTGCCGGCGTATTGCCTCGGTTACGGCAGGAAGGGCGCCGCTTCCCGCTACGCGCGACAGGCTAGCGAGGCCGTAAGCGCATATGCCCCTCATAGTTCTAGCAGTTTGCTCCAGGCACCCCACCTAGAACCATAAGAGGTGACCACCCGCCGGTCTGAAGCGAGATCTCGCTAGTCATCGCTGACGCCGGCCGTCAATCGGTCCGATTCTTCGCCCAATGTTCCCACCATGCTTGGAACATCAACACATCCCATAGCTGATATTGTGCCCCAGTTTTTCCAGCCTGGTGAGCCAGCCACAAGCGTCGAATCGGCGCGGGCTTGAAAAAGCCTTCATTCTGGAGCCTTGTTTCATTCAGCAGCGCCTCCGCCCAATCCCTCAGCGGTCCCCGCAACCATTCGCCGAGAGGAAGGCTGAACCCCATCTTTGGGCGCTCGGTGAGCCTTGACGGCACATACTTGTCCAGCACTTTCCGCAGCACCCACTTGGTTCGGCCCTTGCGAATCTTGAGTGAGCGCGGCAGTCGCGCCGCGAATTCTACCACGCGATGGTCGAGCAGCGGTACGCGGGATTCCAGACTCACCGCCATGCTGGCGCGGTCGAGCTTCACCAGGATGTCATCCGGCAGATAGAAAACCGTGTCGAAGAACATGAGCCGCTGTGCGGTCTCACGAACGCCACCAAACTGGGCCGGGCCGTCCAGAATCGTGCGGCTCTCCGCACAATCTTCCACCATCTTCGCGGGGTCCTGCCAATGGCAAAAAATCGCAAAATATAGGTCTTGGAGCTGTTTCGCCGCAAGCAGTCCCGCCACCCTTTCACCCTTGCTACGTAACTCTCCCAGGCGGGCCTTACCCGAAACGCTTCCCGAGAACACTCCCGCTGCATCGCCGCCAAGTCTTATCCAGGGCTGAATCGTCCGCGCGAACCGGCAGCGCCAGCGATGCGGCATCAGGCGCAGTATCCGCCAGATTTTTGGCGCGATCGTGTAGCGATCGGACCC
>JBOGKI010000344.1:0-5595 GCA_050745605.1 Terriglobia bacterium
GGGTTGCTCAGCCACCCAAGGTGGCCTTTGTCACAAGGCTCCGGCCCGGCCCGTTACCAGGCCAAGCCGCTTGTCCGCTACCAGACTTACCGACAACTATCTGGGTGGGACTTTCACCCACCAGTGATCTGCGCCGTTGGGGCGCACTGAATAATCCCGGTTACAGCTATCCGCCGACCTTGACCTTTACCGGAGCCGTCAACACCCGGCGCCCCAGGCCGCGCCAGAAGACGCTACTTGACTTTGATAAAGATGATCACGAACGTATAAAGCGCCAGCGATTCGATGAAGATCAAGCCCAGGATCATGAAGAGAAAGATGGCCGGGCGCGCGCCGGGGTTGCGGGCCACGCCTTCGCAGGCGCTGGCCGCGGCTTTTCCCTGCCCGATGCCGCAAAGCCCGGCGGCGATGGCCATGCCAATCCCCGCCGCGATGGGAACAAGATTGGTTCCACCTCCCGCAGCGGCCTGCCCCGTACCTTGCGCGAAGGCCGGGATGGCCAGGAAGAGGCCTGCGATTCCGGTTAGCAATAGAGCAATCTTCTGTCGCACAGTTAATTCTCCTTTGGCTTCCCATGCCGCAAGCATGAGAAGCTGGCGTTGAAATGTGGTCGCGGCGATCGAGGGCAAGCCCTGCTTGCCGGACCGCCGGTTCTACTCAGCGTTACCAACATCGTGACCGCAAATGCGGTAGCGGCGGCCGGAGTCAACCCTGGCAGGGACCGCCGTTTTTTCGACGCTCCCCGCCCTGTAGCGGCCGTCTATGACCGCCGTTTTTTCGACGCTCCCCGTGTTGCAGCGGGACAGGCGCCGAGCGCCGCTACAACATTGGGCGTGACTATAATTGGTAATTGTCCTTAATGTTCCTCCGTCACGGCAAGGCTGATATAAAGCAACGGCAGAATCATGAAAATATAGGCCTGCAGGAGCGACTCAAAGGTGTGCAGGGCCATGAAGACGGCCGGCAACGCGACGGGAATCAATCGGGTGAAAATCTCCGCCATCATTCCTCCCGCCAGCATGTTGGCCCACAAGCGAGCGCTGAGTGACAGCATGCGCAACAGATTACTGAACACTTCGACCGGGAACATCAGCACGGCGATAGCGGCCATGGGCCCGCTCAGATGCTTCAGGTAACCCAGCAATCCGTGGCGGCGGACTCCCTGATAGTTGTAATGCAGAAAGACGATCACGGCGCAGCCCAGCGGCACCGCGACATGAGCGGTCGGACTATCAACCGTGGGAATCAGTCCCATGAGATTGCATAAAACAATGAAAATGCCGAGGGTGCCGGCCAGCGCAACGTACTGGCGCCCCTTCTCGCCGACGACCTCGTCGGCCATATTGCGCGTGAATTCGAAGACCAGTTCCATCCCGAGTTGGAACTTGCCAGGCCGCTCCACCGAAAGTCTTGAACGCAGGATGAGCGCTCCCGCCAGGATGACGAGCATCACCACCACTTCACCGGCCACGTAGTTCGGAATCGGGTGGGCGGGATCGGCGGCCGGCACGCCCAGCTTCGCCATCAGCGGCGCGACGACGCTGCCAAACAGCGTGTTCAATAAGGCTGCAAAGTGTCCCATGATTTCGCTTAATTCGTAAATTTCCAGCCGGCAATGCATTTCGGAAACGGGCGGACAAGCCGGGCAGTGGTAGCCACGGCGAGCGCGTTTCTCGCCGTGGGTTTTTTCCTTGGCAATCGAGAGCCCACGACGCATTGAACCGCAGATTCGTCGTGGCTGCCCCCGCGTCCCACTTTCCAGTCATTTCCGAGGTGCTACACACTGCCGATCTGACGCGGTCATGTCCCGCGCGGGCCCGTCACAACCGGCGGAGCTGGCCGGGGAAGATCATCCCCCCCACCTGATACAGGCACTCGGCTACGCCGCCGGCGAGCGGAACGAAGAGTCCCGCGAGCACGGCTGCGGTGGGTAGCCAGTTGGTACGGTAGAAAATGCAGAGAGCGCCTAGAAGCATAGGATAGCGTAGGATGAGCTTTAACACCAGCCCCTTCGTGATGCGCGTCCTGCCGCTGCTGAGGGCGCCGGCCATCGCCTCCATCAGCCAGAAGTATCCCAGAACGGAGATGGCTGCGCCCGCCGCCACCCCGGCCGCGAACCGGGCGTGGAAGAATATGGCGACCGCCGCGGACGCCAGGGCTCCCACGATAATCATCCAGCGAAGTATCCGGCGCTCAATTTGCGCCGTCGTCTCTTCCATTTCCGGCATTCTTTTCCTGCCTGGTAATCAACATCAGAACTTCCACAATGCCCGCCGCCGTTCCCGCAAAAATGCCCGCCAGAGAAAGCACCACGCCGGTGTGAAGAGCGTTGTCCAGAAAGTGGCCGATGAAGTATCCGGCCACCGCGCTCGCCGGAATCAGCGAGCCCAGTGTCGCGTAAAAGAAAGCCCGCGCCCACATGTCTAGAGATTTCGGCATCTGGCGGCCATTATAGTGCGGCGGCAAGAATTAGCGGACGGCTCGTTCGGCACTTTTTGTTGCCGACTTACCATAACGATTCCGAATCGTGACGCCCTCAAGACCGGTAATTTTTCGCTGATCTTCCGGCGGGAAGCGCCTAAGATCGATTCCGGTCATCTTTCATTCCTGCGCTTTCTTCAGCTCTCTTCAGAGTCCTCAAGATCTCAATAAAACCCGCCACTCCACCGGCCACCGCGCAAACCACTTCAAGCACCGGAGCCGTGTGAAAGATACGGTCGAGCTCCCAGCCCAGCAGCACACCCACCACCGCCCCGGCCGGGACAATGAACCCCAGACCTGTATAGTACGCCACCTGCGTCCAAAGCTCGGTTCCCTTCCCTTGCCTCGGGATCACAAAACCTCCGATCGCAGGGCAGAGTCATGTAGCAAGAGGCAAGCAAGAGAAGCTCTCAGCGCTCAACTTTTCGGCAAACTCTTCCGCAGCACCGTTACTCTGGGCGGGGCGCCCGCTGATCGCTGATTGCTGAGTGCTTCACCTTGTCACTTGCCACTTTTCACTTGTCGCTCTCTTGTCTGGTCTCTGTTTTCAGGCCCACTTTGCCCCGTTCTGGTGAACAGACACAAAGCATTTTTCAACGCTGTTAGGGGATTCGCACGACCGGGTTGACCCTACCTCGGTAAAACTGCTGCCTTCAAAGCGTAGTATACATCAACAGACAGATTTGCGGCTGCGGAAGCCGCCTGGTGGCGGCCTGTCCCGGCCGGGCGGGAAGACCCCGCATTATGAAATCTGCGAACGTGAGTGCGATAAGGGCTGATGCGGCGTCACCGGGGTGTAATGGCGGTGTCTACAGCACATCGCCATTCACAATTGACACCCGTCGTCCCTCCTGCTAAATTAATCCTGGGATACCGATCCCGTTGGCAACTTAACCCCCTCGCGACGATCCCCTCGCCTTCGCCACCGTAAGCGCCTATGAAAGAACCCAGGACGCCTCGGTTTGTGTTCATTTCCGCACAGTGCTCGCGGATCGCGGCGTGGCGACGCCACGATCCTTGTCAAATGGATGGTATCAAGCTCAAATCCGAGGGAACGAAGCTTGAATGTGTATGAAAACAAACGATCGGGTCGCGACGTGGTAGCCACGGCACGCTTGTTGTGCCGTGGCTTTTGGACAATCTGGCGCCAAGTCCTCCGGAATCCGTCGTGAGGTCCCGGAGCATCTATGGCGAATCCGAGGGAACGAAGCTTGAATGTGTATGAAAACAAACGATCGGGCCTCGACATGGTAGCCACGGCACGGTTGGTGTGCCGTGGGCTTTTGGAGACGCCGGCGTGAGTCCCTGAGAAGCTATGGCCAATCCGAGGGAACGAAGCTTGAATGTATATGAAAACAAACGATCGGGCCTCGACATGGTAGCCACGGCACGGTTGGTGTGCCGTGGGCTTTTGGACAATCTGGCGCCAAGTCCTCCGGAATCCGTCGCGAGGTCCCGGAGAATCTGCGGCCAATCTGAGGGAAGGAAGGGGGCGGGCGAGACGCTCGTGCTGGGACAATTGATGCAGGGCGGCCATCCTGGGCGCAGGTCTGTGGGCGTGTCGTCGCTTAGGAACCAAAATCGCGAGGGAGACGCTGGCGCTACGAGCACGCGCCAACCACGACGTTTGCCGCCACGACCTCTGCGCTTGGTAGTGACTCAGTTTGATGCAGAGGCGGCTTGATGCCGCCATGGGGCGAGGTAAACTCGCCGCTACGGCGCCAAACTGAGTCACTACCCCGCGCTTGCTAATCCGCCGAAGCGAACCTAAAATGGATTATACAGAGGGACGTAAGCTGTAGCGGCGCTTTATAAGCGCCGACCGGCGGTCATAGACCGCCGTTACAGCGTAATGCGCACGGATTTATGTCCCTCTGTATGGCCAAGGGCCCTGGCACTGGACGGGGAGCGTCAGCATCTAACTTTGGAGCCGCATGGGAAGCAGATTCTTTGAAGTCGCGCTGGGCAAGGTCATCGGCACCACGAACGACCGCGAGCTGAAGGCGCTCGATGAGCGGGTGGAGTCCATCAACCGCCTGGAGCCGAAAATGCAGAAGCTGGCGGACGCGGACTTCCCGCTGATGACCGCCAAGTTCAGGGAACGGCTGGCCGCCGGCCAGACGACGGACGACATTCTGCCCGAGGTTTTTGCGCTGTGCCGCGAGGCCGGCCGCCGCACCATCAGCATGCGCCACTTCGATGTGCAGTTGATCGGCGGCATGGCGCTGCACCAAGGCAAGATTGCGGAAATGAAGACCGGCGAGGGCAAGACCCTGGTGGCCACGCTGCCCGTCTATCTGAATTCCCTCGAGGGCAAGGGCGTCCACGTGGTCACGGTGAATGATTACCTGGCCAAGCGCGACGCCGCCTGGATGGGACCCATCTATCGGCTGCTGGGACTGAGCGTGGGCGTGATCGTCCACGACCTGGACGATGAGGAACGGCGCAGCGCCTACGGCGCCGACGTCACTTACGGCACCAACAACGAGTTCGGGTTCGATTACCTGCGCGACAACATGAAGTTTGAGCTGGCCGATTGCGTGCAGCGCGGCCACCGTTACGCCATTGTCGATGAAGTGGATTCCATTCTGATTGACGAAGCGCGCACGCCGCTGATTATTTCCGGGTCGTCGGAAGAATCCACCGAGAAATATTACCGCATTGACAAGATCATTCCCCACCTCGATCCCGCCGATTACGACGTGGATGAGAAGCTGCGCACCGCCAGCATCAACGAAAGCGGCATTGAAAAGGCGGAAAAGCTCCTGGGTCTCGAAAACCTCTACGATCCCACCAATGCCGATTACATCCATCACATGTACCAGGCCCTGAAAGCGCACACCCTGTTCCACCTGGACAAGGATTACGTGGTGAAGGACGGCGAAGTCATCATCGTGGATGAGTTCACCGGCCGCCTGATGCCCGGCCGACGCTGGAGCGACGGTCTGCACCAGGCCATTGAAGCCAAGGAAGGCGTCAAGATCGAGAAGGAAAACCAGACCCTCGCCACCATCACTTTCCAGAATTATTTCCGCATGTATGACAAACTCTCCGGCATGACCGGGACCGCGGAAACCGAGGCGGCGGAATTCGAAAAGATCTACGAGCTGGAAG
>JBOGKI010000345.1:0-5578 GCA_050745605.1 Terriglobia bacterium
GTCTGTGTGATAACTTCGATTTCCGTGCTGTAGCGGCGGTCTATGACCGCCGAAGTTCTTGAGAAATCAAGGCCGACGGTCATAGACCGCCGCTACAGAAGCAGTTATCACACAGACTCTAAAGCCCGGGCTTCGATAGCGATCGTGGCGGCGGGGTTGAAACCCCGCCCTTCCGCATCTCGACATTCGGCTCAGTCATCAGCTTCACAAAAAGGTCATAAAACTTCGGCGCGTTCACGTCAAGCTGCACCGTGGCAAGTCTCTCGTAAGGCGGAACCCCGGCTTGGGGGCTCCAGAAAAGCGTCTCACCGTAGCTGGGACCGTGATCGATGTCGATGTCCACGTATAACAGTTCGGTCCGGGTGATGATGGAAGGATCAATCAAGGCCGCCGCGGAAAGCTCATCCCACATCAAGCCAGGCGACGCGAACTTCGCCAGATATTGAGCAACGGGGGTTTGCGCCTTGGCGATCGCCGCGATCATTTCACGGGTCAAATGAGTCTTGACGGAAACGTCGATGGGGGTAATAGCGATTTTCTTCCAGGGCGCGCGCATCACGATCCGCGCGGCTTCGGGATCGAACCACCAGTTGAATTCGCGCCGCCCATCGATGGAATTGATACCGCCCTGATGGCTATACATTCCGCTTCCCATCAGCACCAGTTGACGGGCGAGCGTGGCAACGGTAGGGTCCAAGCGCAAGGCGAGCGCAATATTGGTGAGCGGGCCGCCGGCCCAGATGGTGACTTCGCCCGGATAACGGTGCACCATTTTGATAATGAAGTCCGCGGCGGTTCCGGGAAGGGGCTTGAGGTGCGGGCTTCCTTCGGGAAGGGCCGGCACCACGTCCGGCGGGTGATAGGGCGCCATCCAGGAGGGCCGCTGTGAAGCGGGGAATTGGCTCGGATCGTTCCAGCAGCCCTTATATCCAAGTTTTCCGTAGAGGCTCTCCCAACGCTCCGATTCTTCCTTGGAATTGAGCAGCGGAAATTCAGCGCCCTCGATAACCGGCACGTCCGTGCGCCCGGCGATTTCGAGCAAACGCAGGGTATGCTCGGTCTCTTCTTTCATCCACTGGTCTCCACTGACCGTGGTGATGCCGACCACGTCGAATTTGGGGGATTGAAGAAATTCGAGGATGGACTGCATGTCCGTCGTGGCCGGGCCGCGAGCATCCTGGTCCACGATCACTTTCATTCCCTGCGCCCGCAGGCTGGCGGAGGCCGTGAGCGTCAGCGCCGCACCCAGCAGGCAAACGCGATAAAGACTTCGCCCCACCAACCGCGGCTTGCCGTGGACTTCGAGGGCCGTAGGCATCACCCTGATTTCCTTTCGTCCTGGCTGAGATGACCGGATGGAAATGAAGCGATTCACGGCGCTCGATTTTATGGCCGGGGCGGGCTGAGGTCAAGTCCAATTCGAGGTTTAATGCGCCGATTGGTAAGGCCTGGTTCTTGCCCGTCGGAACTGGATCACGGCAGCCATAACTATGGGCACCACGCTCTTGAACATTCTGCGTCCATCCTAGCGCCTTTGAATGTCGCTCTCATTTCAGTTCAATTGCTTCAAATACGTGAAGACTGTGCGAGAAGCCTTGAAGGTTGCTTACGTTGGTTGCACAACTGCTAAAGCACAACAGAGAAGTGTCGGTGGGAAAGGTTGTGGGACACAGCGGCCCTGTCGCTTGGCACGCTTGAAGGACGGTGCAATCGCTGCTGGCTGATGTCGTAACTCCGTCCCCGGCTCCCGTAATCATCACCTTGGATGGGATGATCCACGAGGCTGCGACACCGCTGGTGCTGGAGAGATGGAAAGTCGCGCCGGTGTAGAAGATCAGGTTACCAACGAAGCTGCTGTTGATCGGGTTAGCGGCGCAGAGCTGGTCGCCGGATAGGTCAACCAACACGCTTTGGCCAAAACCGTTGTTGACCGATTGCGTCGTGGCCGCGAGAATCTGGGCGCACCCGTCGTTCCCGGCGCTGTAGAAGTCGCTGGCCTTCAGAAACCCGGCCGGGAAATGCTGCTGCTGCCCAGAGGCTGAGATAGCAGTTAAAACAAGAAAAGTTGGGAGGCTTTTCACGGGCGATAATGGTAGCGGTCCAAATCCCTTCCGGGCCAGGAAAAACCTCACAGACGAGCCCAATTCTAAACCTCGTGGTCAGGGCCGGCCTTGAGCCGCATCGGGCAAAGAAAGCCACCCGCAGGCG
This sequence comes from Terriglobia bacterium, assembly GCA_050745605.1. GTDB lineage: Bacteria > Acidobacteriota > Terriglobia > UBA7540 > UBA7540 > CALCEB01. The sequence continues at coordinate 2,209 of JBOGKI010000345.1, forward strand.
GTTACGAGAGGCACGGGCATCACTGCGTGACCCGGAACGGCTGGTTGCTGGTCAGCGGGCCGCTGGGCGTCGTTACGGTGACCACGCCCGTTGTGGCCCCACTAGGCACAATCGCCCTGAGATAGGTGTCCGACTCCACTTTGAAGGTTGCAGCGGCTCCGTTGAAGGAGACAGCGGTTGTCCCGGTGAATCCTTGGCCAGGAACGTCGATCACTCGGCCGGCTTTGCCCGCGGTGGGTAGCAAGCCGGCGAACGGCGCGAGGCCGGCGTCAAAGCTATACACGACACCCCCACCGAAAGAGCCTCCCCCGTCCGTCAGCCCGTAAATTTTGCCGTTGGTATGCTGCAAGGGCGTAGCCCATGGGGATGTGCCATCGGGCACAGTGAGGTTGTAAAGAAGGGAATACGCCCCATCCGGGCTGATCTTGAAAATCGATCCGAAGCTAACGTCGCTGGGCCCGCCGACAGGATAGTAGAAGTTGCCATCAGTAGCTTGGACGAGCCCTGCGAAAGGCGCGTAGGGCTTGTCAAAATTATGCAGTACTTTAATAACGCCCGTTGGCGTTAATTTGAACACGACACCTGCCCCTTTAGTACCGCCTTCGACGGTGGTGCCATAGAAGTTGCCGTCGCCGGCCTGAGTCAAGGACGCGTTTGGCGCGGAGCCGTGCGTGGAATCAAAGTTGTAGACAGTCGTCACGGTCCCATCAGGCTTCATCTTAAACACCGTGCCGTCGTTGGAGCTGCCGCCGCTGTAGGTTGTGCCGTAGAAATTCCGATCGGTTGCCTGGAGCAGAGGGGCGACGGACTGCCCGGGCAAAGAGGCCAGCGTGGTAAATATGCCCGAAGGGGCAATCCGGTAGGCGGTCGCATTACCTGATGTGCCGTAGAAATTCCCGTCTGTGCCCTGGATGGGCGGCGCCGAGGGTTCAGAGCCGTCCGCACCGCCAGTGAAGCTGTAGAGAGTGGTCAGGCTTCCGCTCGGTGTAATCTTAAAGATTGTTCCAAAACCGTTGGTGCCGCCGCCGTCGGTAGTACCATAGAGGTTCCCATCCGTCCCGAGCGTCAATCCGCTAAACGAATAGCCACCGTTGACACCATCGTCGAAGTTGTACAGCACCGTCAGCGAACCGTCCGGCGTGACCTTGAACACGACGCCCGCGTCCTGAGTCCCGCCATACAATGTTGTCCCGTACAAGTTGCCGTCTCGACCTTGGGCTAGAACCTGCGGATAGTTGGGCCTATCGCCATGAACGCCATCGAAGTTGTACAAATCAGTGTAGGTCTGGGCGCGCGCCACCGGGACCCCGGTCGCGACGATCAGCAACACAATGGTTAGCACCCAAGGACCGTAGATCCGCATTTTTCTGAATGGCATTTCCCCCCACCTCCACGTCGCCCTCAATGCTCCGCCGAACCCAGCCGGAAGTCAAGCACCTGACCGGCCAATTTGAATGATTCGCCGTTGATCTCGTGAATCTCAAATGGCGGTGCAACTTTATTCCGCAATGCTGGAATCGAGAACGCCTTCGACATCTGCGTCAATTGCTCGTTCGTGAGCCGCGGTTTTAGCTTGACGTGCAGTCCTTCGACCAGCACTGCCAGTAAGATGATTGGCTCTGCCAGGAAACGCCTGCTCATTCATCCCCCCGACCGGCCTGCCGATAGAGCATTCTGATACGGCCACTATATCATCGGTGGTTGCAGGAATAGGTATACATTCGTGCAGGAAGAAACACACCGTTGTCCGGGGCGGTCCCCTATCGGCGCGGTGACCTCGGGTCAAATGGATGTCAGGGTCAAATGGAATTGACAATCGGGGTTCGCAGGCGTAGCATTTCCTTCGGACGCAGGTAAGCCCGTACCGAAGAGCGGGGCCAGGGGATGAATGCTCCGCCGCGCTGGTTCGCGCCGCATCCTGAGGGCGCCTCATAGTCGCATCCCCTTTGGGACGCCTGCGTCCGTTCTTTTCTTGCCTTTCGCGGCGGTTCAAGACGCTTCGCCGCCATGAAAATAGCCGGATGCGGCGTTGAAAATACGCCAGTTACTCGGCGTCCCGCCGTAGGGGCAGGGCTTGCCCTGCCCCAGGGCACCGCAAGCGGTGCCCCTACGCCATTTGCATGCAAGGTGGTGGGCCGAAGGCCCATGAGGTCTGCCACGAAAATAGCCCGGCGCGATATTGAAAAGATACGGGTGACTCAGCTCACGGGCGCGGCAAGGTATCCAACTTCTTCGCGTGAAGACCTGGAATCACGAAACGGAAGCGCAAAGTAACCAGCAGGGTCGAACCTGCCGGCGGCATCAGCGGCGCCACCTGCGCGGCATCACGGGCGTCAGCGGGCGCGGCAAGCCGCGCCCCTACGTCATTTTCATGCAAGGCGGCGAGCCGAAGGCTCACGGGATCCGCGCTCAGCACGACAAACTCCATTTTGTCAGCAAACTGTTAAACTCGCTTCCCAATGTTGCACTGGCGAACTTGTCCTCCACGAAGCTCAATCCATCAACATTCCGCCATTTATTTCGATGGTCTCTCCCGTGATGTAACGCGCGCCGTTGGAGGCAAGAAACGTGATCACCGCGGCGATCTCTTCCGGAGTTCCGGCGCGTCCCATGGGCACGGCGCTGATGTATTTCTGGAAAAGCTCGGGCGGGCTGTAGCGTTCATGGTAAGGCGTCGCGATGACGCCCGGAGCAACGGCATTCACCCGCACGCCGTGCGGCGCAAGTTCCTTGGCGAGCCCTTTGGTGTAGGTGATCAGTCCGCCCTTGGCGGCGGCATAAGCGGCCGCGCCCGGACCACCGCCATTACGGCCGGCGATTGATGAAACGTTGATGATGCATCCGCTCTTCCGGCTCGTCATTTCCTTCCACACGGCCTTGACGCACAGGAAAACGCTCTTCAAGTTCAGATCCATCACCTGGTCCCAATAATCTTCGGTCATATCCGGAAGCGAGCGGCGCGCCAGCAGATCACCGGCATTGTTGACGAGGATATCGACCCGTCCCCATTCCTGTCTCACCCGGGCGAACATCGCCTCGACTTCGGTCGATTTGGTCACATCGGCTTGGATGATGATCGCCGTTCCGCCCTTTTGCCGAATCCCGGCCGCAGCGGCTTCCGCTCCGCCCTGATTCTTCAGATAATTGAATGCCACCTGGGCGCCCTCCGCCGCAAATGCCTCTGCGGTGGCGCGGCCAATGCCGCTGGAAGCGCCGGTGACGAGCGCCACCTGTTCTTTGAACTGCATGGTTACCTCCGTCATTTCTTCAAGCTGAATCCGGCCGGGAACTCGCCCACCGTCACGGGGAGCGTGCCCTGAAAAGGAATCTCGCCGAAGATGGCTTGGACCATTGCAGCCTCCGCGCCGGG
>JBOGKI010000346.1:0-5547 GCA_050745605.1 Terriglobia bacterium
GGGCAGGCCAGGCGATTACTGCGATGATCCCTGCCCTTGGGTTGGACGTGATCTCGCAGGAAATGATGGAGTTTAGCCAGAACAATGTTCACCCTTTCGAGTGGGGAGTTTACGCCTGCAAGCACGCTCCGTGCACTCCAACACTTATCAGTGCTTCCTACATACCCTGGGGAACAACCAGCTTTGTGATTGACTCAACCAACTTCACAGGGACTGGGGCGGCGGAGCCAGCTCAGAGCTATGCTGGGCTAACCATGCACGGCGGGCAACTCCTGACCGGCTTCTCGCATGACGTGATCCGGCTTTCCACCGGAGAGCCCTCAGAGATTTCGTTTTATTGGCAGCCTGATGCGGCAAGCTCTGTTGAGACTGTCTTGATGTGCAACGTGATCAAGGTGGATACCTACTGTGGCGGCATTGGCGGACATCCGTTCGGTGCCATCGGCATCTCCGGTTTTGCGGCTCCCGGCTTTCCTCCCGGCACTCCGAAGTCCGACCTCAGTCTGTCCTATTTCACGCTGCTCAACAACACCGTCTTTCAGAACATGATTCCTTCAGGCCCGCAGCCACAGTTGAGCCAGGACTCGCACATTCAGGGGCCTTTCGTTTTGGACCCGGCCGGCCTGACTCCCGGCGTCCAGGAGTTGACGCTCTACAATCAGGACACCTCTTTGATCTCCAACGGCATCGATGGTCCCGGCAATCCCGTGGTCACACGGCAGCGATTCGGACAGACCGAATCGGTGATGGTGAGCGACCTGCCTTGCCCAAGCGGTCCTCCGTGTCCTACCAGCACTATCTGGCAGATGTATGACCCCCATTCTCTGCTGAATTTGGCGAATATTTCCGGCTCTCCGACGACTCCCGAAATCATCAATCAAGAACCCGTTTCGGAAACGCTTGGCTCCTACGGCATTTTGCCGACAGCCAGCGACCCGCTGCCCGGCGCAGTGCGCTTTGCTATATTCCAATCGAATTTCATGGACCGGCTGGGACCGCAATACTACAAACAGTGGCAGCCGAGTACTAGCGTTTCAATTGGCACGATCTACAGCCTGCCGATTCCCAATACCTACAACAATGCGACCGGATGGGTCGTTGCTTTGAACGCAGGGACCACGCCCGCGACGGCTCCTGCCTTCAACACTACACTTGGAGCGGTCACAAGCGACGGTGTGGTCAAGTGGGAATACTGGACGGGCTGCAACGTGGGATCATCGTTTCCCGGCTGGGCCGCGAGTACCGCTTATGCAACTAATCAGTTTATCCAGACTCCACAGCACAACTTTGTGTTTGCGACGACCGCAGGAACTTCTGGAACTTCCGCTCCACAATTCCCGGAGTGGGTGATCACTTCGATGAGCCAAAGCGGGACAAGTGGCACGATCACTTTGAGCGTTACGCCGACAGGTCTCGCCTCGGGCGATAAGATCGTGGTTCTGAATACCAGCAATCTCCAGTTGGACACCGGCCCCCAGACCGGCTACGGCAACAACCCTCTCACCTACACCGTCTCTTCGGTTGCGAGCAACGTGGTGAGCTACACGTCAACACAGACCTACACTGCCTCTGCCACAGGCGGCATCATGGAGTGGGATGGGGGCACGGCGACGGATGGCGGCGTGACCTGGACGTTGTGGCTGCCCGGAGCGCATCACTTCGCGCAGGCTCCGTTCTTCATGAACGGAACCACGATCACGCCGGTATTTCCCTTTTGTCGGATGGATATTTTCGCCGTGGAGATGAAATGAGGACCTTGCGGGCGGCATTTGCGACGCTTCTCGGACTGGTAGGGTCGCTGATAAGCGGCGAGCCAGTGAGTCCTGACGCGGGAATCGTGACCGGAACGCAGTATGGCGCGAACCGCGAGCCGCCGCTTCCGGTCCCGGTGATTCCGCCGCACCAGCATCAGTGGGACGACTGGATGGCGTCCAAGATCGGGTCGGATGGCAAGCCGCGGCAATATCGCTTTTGCAGAATTTGTTCGGCGAGTCAGTACCGGCCAGCGTAGGGGCACGCCATGCCGTGCCCCTAGGGACGCGCCATGCCGTGCCCACCACAGGGCAGGGCAAGCCCCGCCCCTACGGAGGATCAAAATGGCAGGTCAAGATTACGCGAAGGTGAGCGGCCAGCAAGTCCACAAGAGCGACTTTGGCTACGCGCCGGGGGACGAGCCGAGCAAGTGGAAATTCCCGTTGCACGATAAAGATCACGTCGATTCGGCGATGAAGATGTTCGCTCAAGCGAAGAACATTCCGGCTGCGGCGATGGTGGCGTTGCGCCGCAAAATCCTGGCGGGCGCGCGCAGGTACCGGCTGGATACGAGGCATTTCGAGGAAAGGCACGGCTCGCCTAAGGGCAGCGAACACGCCATCCCGGTGTTGCTTTCCGGTCTCGGCTCGGCCGCAGCGAGACCATCTGGCGTCACGCTGCACCGCTCGGATGCGCGTCTTTTCGAGATTCCGATTGCCATCACGGGTTCGTGGGTGAAGGGCGATTACGCGTTTTCGATCACTGACCATGACCTATCGAACGTGATTAGGAACTTCGATAAACGTAAGAACGACATGGTGGTGATCGACTACGAGCACGCCAGTGAAACGCCGGAAGTGGCGCGGGGTGGACCCATTCCAGCAGCGGGCTGGATTCACGGTCTTCGCGAATCGGTAAACGGCGTGCATCAGCTCCGTGCCCTGGTGGAGTGGACGCCCGAAGCCGAACAGATGATCGGTGATGGACAGTACCGGTTCTTTTCCCCGGCCATCGATTGGGGGGCGACCGACAAAGAAACCGGAGAGCCTCAGGGCGCGACTCTGACGAGCGGCGCATTGACCAACCATCCGTTTTTGGAAGAACTACCGCCCATCATGCTGAGTGATGGCACCATCCTGGCATTGGAATCCGATCGCCCGGTGCACAGCGCTCGAAAGGCGCCCCCGGGAACGAAAGAAGGAGAAGAATTCATGGCAAAACTCAAGAAGATGAAGCTTCAACCCATCCCGGAGGGTGAAGAGCTGGCCGGGCATCATGCGGTCATCGAGGAAGGAAACAAAGAGCCAGCCGGCTACGTTCCCGACGAAGATCTCGTGGAGTATTCGGCCCGGCATCTGGGCATTAACCCGGATGAGAAGGCGGAGCTGGATCAGAAGCAGCTTTCAAAGGACACGCAGCGCCACGCCTTCTTCCTGCGCGAGGCGGTTCGCAGCGGCCGCGTTGACAATCTCCGGGCGTCGGAGCTCGCGATGCAGGGGAAGATTTCCTTGGCTGAATACATCAAGGCACAAGAAGCGGAGCGGCTGCTGGATTCGGCGGTCCAGGCCGGAAAGATTCTTCCGCGTGACCGCGCCTTCTTTTTCAGCGACGCCCTCGAGCGTCCGCGCGAATTCGCAGAGTACGTGAAAAACGCAGTTCCGGTGGTCACGCTTGGCTCAACCGGATTCGGCTCGAGCCAGCCGGTCTCCGTGGACGAGGAGATTTCGCTCGGTGTGAAAAGGCTCATGAGCGAGGACCGGAGCTTGAGGTATCCTCAGGCGCTCAAACGGCTCCTGAAGGAAAACCCGGACCTGGAGAGACGCTATCACGGACAGCATTTGAAGCCGGCGCCGGTCGAGGCGTCGGTTCGATAATTTCAGAGGTAAGGCAAGAGTGACGTGTAAGAGCTTCTCACTTGTCACTCGTCACTGGAGGAACAAATGTCAGGCATTAATGGATTGACGGTCAGTTTCCGGGCTCAAGCGAATTTGCGGATCGCAAAATTCACGGTGTTAGTCAAAGACACGGCGGACACCACGCAAAACCAGCAATATGCCGGATTGCCGAGCGTGGTAAACGCACCCGGCGTACTGGGTGTGACGATCGACCACTTCGTTGAGCCCAATTATTTCGTGCCCCAAGGCACGAATCCGGCTACGGTCACCGGCACCACGCCCTTGCTCTACAACCTGACGGGCCGTGCCATTGCCGTGCAAGTGAATGGTATTGCGCGCTGCTACGCCGGTGGTGTGGTGAACCAGGGTGACCAACTCGTCGTGGCCGACGTCTACGGGCGAGTGAATAATCTTGCAAACCTGAACATCGCAGCGGGAACCAAGATCTACCCGGTCGGCATCGCACAAAGCTCCACTCAGAACGCGAACGACGTGGTGGAAGTGCTCCTGAACTTTGCGCCGGCACATGCGTAAAGAACAGTGGCAAGTGACAAGTGGCCAGTGACAAGGATTTGCTTGCCACTTGGCTCTTATCACTCATCACTTGCCTCTCGGTTGAAAACGCGGCCCGGGTGATCCCCCCGGCTTCATGGGCGGATCCGGGCGTAGGCCGGATGGTTCGTAGGGCGACGAGCCTCCGGCTGAGGGCTTCAGCCCCGTGGCGCGCTCACGGGATCGCCGATGAAGACAGTGGCCAGTGGCGAGTGACGAGTTAAAAGCTCTTGCTTGTCACTTGCCACTTGTCACTTGGAGGTCAAATGGCGGATATCAGCCTGCAGTACCTAGACCAGCCGCTCAATAATGTGAGCGTTGGTTATGTGAATGACGATTACTTTGCCGAAAAGCTCTTGCCCGTAACGCCCGTTCAAAAACAGTCAGGGCGCTACTGGGTCTTCGGCAAAGAGAAGTTCCATCGCTACGAAACGATCCGGCACGCGAAGTCGGAGGCGCGGGAGATCGCTCCCTGGTCACTCTCGAACAACGCTTACTTCTGCGACGACCACTCACTGAAGGATGCAATCTCGGATGAGGAAAAGTCCAACGCTGATAATACCGATCTCGAAATCAACACCGTCGAAAATCTGACCGACGCCATTCTGCTCGATCTCGAGATCCGTGCTATGAACCTGCTGATGGGCGCGGGTTCCAGCGTTCCAAACGTCACGCTTTCTGGCACCTCGCAATGGTCGGATTACATCAACTCCGATCCCATTGCTGCCGTAGAGGCTCAGAAAGTGTCTGTCAAGCAGGCCATTGCCAAGACGCCCAACACCTTGGCGGTGAGCTTCCCCGTGTATTCGGTCCTGCGGCAGCATCCGAAGATCATTGACCGCTTTAAGTACACGCAAGTGGGCATCCTGCAGGCCGACCACCTGAAGAGCGCGTTCGATGTGGACAACTTCTGGGTATTGGGCGCCGAGTATGATACGGCGAATGAAGGCCAGCAACCCTCGCTGACCTGGGTGTGGGGCAAAAACGCACTGCTGGCCTATGTTCCCACAAGTCCGCAGCGGTTGCAGCCGGCCTTGGGCTACGCCTTCCGATGGCTGTTCGGGGCGCCCGATCTGCAAGGCACACTGACCAAACGCTACCGGGTGGAATCGAAGGCGGCGGATGTGATTGAAGTCCACCGCTACGATGACATTCAGGTTGTTGCACCGCAGGCTGGATTTGCCTTTCTGAACGCGTCAGCGTAAGAGCAGCGATCAGCAGTCGGCTTTCAGCCCTCGGCCGTTTGCTGAGGGCTGACCGCTGAAGGCTGAGTGCTGAAGGAGGTTGTGAGCATGGCTAAATATCAGGTGTTTCGGCCCATCGAGCAAAACGGAACTCTCTATAAACC
>JBOGKI010000347.1:0-5539 GCA_050745605.1 Terriglobia bacterium
CAATAATGTGGGAGCCCGCCGTCGGGTAACGGCGGTCGGCAAATGGAGCCAGCCCGCTGGCCTGTTTCACGGGGAGGCATTGATGTGAGTACGGTCGAATGGGACTGCCCCGAGGGAGAAATGAGCCGAAATCGAGGTCGAGAAGCTCAAGTCAATCGTTGTGGGGCTTCGCGCTTGATATCGCTCGCAGGTGGTGTTGGGGGCAAACTTTGAGGGGTCGCTTGCGGACGGGTGCAGTACCCGCCCGTAAGACGTGCATTGAGAATAAGATTCTCGTTCCGACCCTTGTCACAGGCTAAAGGGATTGAAGTTCCTTGCCCGGCTTGAAGCGGACAGCCTTGCCCGGAGGGATGCTGACCTCTTCCCCGGTTCTGGGATTCCGGCCGATCCCTGTTTTGCGCGGCCTGACGTTGAAAACGCCGAAGCCACGCAGCTCGATCCGATCACCCTTGGCCAGCGCCTGCTTCATGGATTCAAAGAGCACTTCCACCGCCATTTCAGCTTTGGCCTTGGTGATACCAGTGCGGTCCACCACCTGATTCACAATGTCCATCTTGATCACGCCAATCTCCTGAAAAGAAGCAGTTTAATTTACTGGAATCGAACCAGGATGCATTTGCTATTATAACCCTTTTCCGCTCTCAAGGTTACGGTTTCTTTAATTTCTCGAATGGCTGGGGTTTTTCAGCTTTCTGCCAGTTCGTCCACGGTCGCCTCAGATTCGCATCGCATTGAAATCATTTAGTCGCCAGCTCTTAGGCTACCCGAAATCTTCGCCGATGTCACTAGGCTGAGCTGTTCACCCGGTAGTGACTCAGTTTGATGCAGGGGCGGCTTGATGCCGCCATGGGGCGAGGTAAACTCGCCGCTACGGCGCCAAACTGAGTCACTACCGTTCCCTGGGTTTCTTTATGCCAGGCTCGCTTCATGTTAAGCTTTTGAGGAGTTCGCACTGGCGCGTGCTCTGAGCCTGGGGCCGCGCTTTAGGAGACAAGCTTTGACGCCAACTCCAAGATCAATCAGTGTTTTCGGGTTGGGATACGTCGGCTCGGTGGTGGCAGCGTGTCTTGCACATAAAGGCAACAGGGTGATCGGCATCGACTTGAACCCGCTCAAGATTGAGACGCTCAGCATGGGCAAGAGCCCTATCATTGAGGCGCGCATGGACGAACTGGTGGCGGAGGCTCATCACGCTGGCCATCTTCGTGCCACGGGAAACACGGCTCAAGCGGTTGCGGAGACCGAGATTTCCTTTGTTTGCGTTGGAACGCCCAGCCTGCCGAACGGAAAACTTGACCTGAGCCATATCTCAAATGTTTGCCGTGAGATCGGCGAAGCCTTGAAGCGGAAATCGGATTTTCATCTGGTGGCGATTCGAAGCACTACCTTGCCCGGGAGCACAAGCTCCGTCGTCATCCCCGCTCTGGAGAGTGCCAGCGGCAAGCGCGCGGGCGAAGGGTTTGCCGCCGTCTACAATCCGGAATTCATGCGTGAGGGGAGCGCCGTCGCGGATTTCCTTGAGCCGCCCTTCACCGTCCTCGGCGTGGAGGACTCGAAGCATGCGGGTCCGCTCCGCGAACTCTACCATTGGACGCCGGGCCCCATCTTTGAGACTTCTCTTGCCGCTGCGGAAATGATCAAGTACGCCTCCAACGCCTTTCATGCGCTCAAAGTGAGCTTCGCCAACGAAATCGGCACGGTTGCGAAGAGACTGGGCGTCGATAGCGAAGCCGTGACCAGAATCTTTCTGTCGGATACCCGCTTGAACATTTCGCCCACTTACCTCAGTCCGGGTTTTGCCTTTGGAGGATCCTGCCTGCCCAAGGACCTGAAGGCGCTCAATTACAAAGCCCGGGAGCTCGACCTTCATCTTCCTTTGATTGAATCCATCCTGGCAAGTAATGACCATCATATCGACCGGGCCGCGGAGTGGGTTTTGCAGACCAAGAAGAAAAGGATTGGCATGCTCGGCCTGAGTTTTAAGGCGGGCACGGATGATCTGCGGGAAAGTCCGCAGGTGAAACTGGTGAAGCGCCTGCTGGGTGAAGGTTGCCGGATCAAGATCTGGGACCCCGAGGTTTCATTGGGAAAGCTGACCGGGGCCAACCGCCAGTTCATTGAGGACGTGATTCCTCACATTGGGTCATTGTTGTGCACGAGCCTCCAGGAGGTGGTGGACGCTTCAGACATTGTAGTGATCGGTAACCGGGCCGCAAAGAAGGAAAAGCTACAGCCTTTCCTGCGCTCGGATCACATTGTCTTTGACTTGGTTAACCTCGAGAGGGAACGCCGGCCAGAAGGACGCGCGTCCTATGAAGGGATTTGCTGGTAGGAGTAGAGAAGGATGAAAATCCTGTGGGTCAAAGCCGGCGGATTGCTGCCGCTCGACACGGGCGGCAAGATTCGGAGCTATCACATCCTGAAGGAGCTTGCCCGGAATCACCAAGTCACGCTCTTCACTTTTTATGCTGAGCAGCCTAACGATCCTCATCCTGAATTGAAGACCCTTTTCAACTGCGTCGAAGCCATGCCGTTGAAGCTGCCCACGCCGAAGAGTATCCAGGAAGGATTGTGGTACCTAAGCCGCGTTTTCTCCACTCAGCCCCATTCCGTTGGTAAGTTTTGCCGGCCTGATGTCAAGCGAAGGCTTCGGCATTTGCTCGCCAAGGAATTACCCGGCGTCATTCTGTGCGATTTCCTGATGCCCGCCCTGGTCATCCCCTGGGAGTTTCCAATCCCCAAAGTGATTTTCACGCACAATGTGGAAGCGCAAATCTGGCAAAGGCATTTCCAAACTGCGCAAAACCCCATCTGGAGGGCTGTTACGTGGCGTGAGTACCACACGATGGAGCGGACGGAGCGAAAATACCTAAAAAAAGCTGACCATGTGCTTACCGTCTCCGAACCAGACCGCGATTTTTTCTGCCGCTATATTGACCCTTCGAAAATCACCGTGATTCCAACCGGCGTGGACACGGAGTATTTTCGTCCCGATCCTGGCAGCGAAAGCCCCGGTCGCCTGGTTTTCACCGGGTCCATGGACTGGATGCCTAATGAGGATGGCATCGTTTACTTTGTGAAGGAAATCCTGCCGCTCATCCGGCGGCAACAACCGGAGATCACCCTATGCATCGTTGGCAGGAGACCTTCGGAACGGCTTCGGTCGATCGCTGAGACGGTTCCCGGAATCGAAGTCACTGGTCGGGTTGAGGACATCCGCCCTTCCGTCCACCAAGCTGCGGTTTGCATTGTTCCTCTGCGCATCGGTGGGGGAACGCGGCTCAAAATATTCGAAGCGATGGCTATGGGCAAGCCGGTGGTATCGACGACCATCGGAGCCGAGGGACTGCCGGTTCAGGACAAGCAGGACATTCTGCTGGCTGATGATCCGCAGAAGTTCGCGGATGCTGTGGCGCAACTGGTGCGCTCGCAGGACCTTCGGTCACAAATTGGAATCGCCGCGCGCGCCCGCGTTGAAAGCGGCTACAGTTGGGCTGCGATTAGCGCTCGATTCGGCGAAGTGCTGGAGAAAGTCACCCGCTGCGAGCAACCCGCGTTCCCGCGACATGAGAAACCCGGAGCAACCGTTATAGCGCCATCCGACGCGCGAAAAATCTAGGTAGGCTCTTCCAAGAAAGCCTCCCACAAGACTCGCGATTTGGAAATCGTGCTCTGTGTGCCTTGTTCCTCTCCGACCGCGAATGAGTTGGTGGTTAACGGAATTGGCAACTCAAGGCCTTTCAGGAATCGTTGCGTAAGATGACCTCACCGCAATCCCCGGATTCAACCGCCACCGGAACATCCCCCGAAGAGCAGGTATCCACTACCGTAAAATCATGGGGCGGCCACCGCCAAGCATGGCGGCTCGGCGTGTTGGCGGTTCTGGCACTCGCCGCGATCGTTGTCTTGATCGTCCTGCGCTACGGCGGCTCGTGGCTGGTGAAGACGGACCCCCTGCCCGCGCACGCTGAGGTTGCCGTGATGTTGGACGGACCGGCCAAGGGCGTGATTGCGCGACGGGCGGGCGCTGTCAACCTGCTCGAAGGGGGCGTCGTGGATCACGTCATGCTCAGCATGCAGTCAGTGACCGTATGGGGTGAAAATATGCCCGAGCTCGCCCGCGACTACTTGCTCTCAAACTATGGGCCTCAAATCGCGGACCGCGTCGTCTTCTGCTTTCAGGATACCGATTCGACGGCGGCAGAAGCCCTGGGGCTCCGGCAGTGCCTGGAGCAGCGAAACTGGCGGTCCGTGATCGTTGTCACTTCGCAGTATCACACACGCCGGGCGGGCATGATCTGGCGTCATGAATTTGCCAACGCCAATCCTCCCTTCAAGATCTGGGTTCACGGCGTCTATGACCCGGACTATCGCGCCCTGGGCTGGTGGCGGAGCCGGCGTTATGCCAAAACCTGGCTGCTGGAGGGCACCAAAACCATCTGGACTTACTGCTTCGGCGCCGGGTCGTGATCGTGAGGCCTTGTGACTTCGCCGCATCGTGTTGTGGCGCGCGTTTCACACAACGGCTTACGGTAGTGCGTCGGCTTCCGGGGAGCCGAGTTTAGGCCAATCGGCTCAGGTGAAACGGCTCGCATACTCTGGCGGGGCATCTGTCAGCGTATAATATGTAATACTGGGAGAGGATACCATGCTTTCGATCCGGCTCGACCCTGACATCGAGAGGCGACTTTCCGAACTGGCGCAACGCACGGGGCGGACGAAGTCCTACTATGCCCGCGAACTCATCGAGAGCAACATCGAAGATCTTGAAGACCGTTATCTCGCGGAGGCGCGTCTGGAGAAGCGCCGCTCACCTCTCACCAGCCGGCAAGTACGGAAAGAGCTTGGCCTGGAGCCTTGAATACGATCCCGCAGCTCTGAAGGATCTCAAGAAGCTCGACCGGGCGATCCAGCGGGAAATCCTCGATTACATGGATCGCCGGGTCGCGACGGCCCAAGATCCCCGCAATTTCGGTAAACCTCTTCGAGCCAGCAAGTTCGGACTGTGGCGGTATCGCGTGTGGGACTACCGCATCATCTGTGAGCTGCAGGAGAAACGTCTGGTGGTGCTCGCGGCAGCCGTAGGGCATCGAAGCACCATCTACAATGAGTAGGATCAGCTTCGATCGCGCGCACAGCAAGGTAGCGCAGAGTTTGGCCTTTCACAAACTCTGCGGCTTTTCTGATTGGAAGAACCGCAGACTTCAAAGAGCATGAACTCTGCGTTGCAAGGTCGTAATTTCTTGTTATTTTAGCAAGCTTTTTTCTAACCACTGCGTAGGAGGCACGTAAACAGCGCCCTTCTACACATAGATAATCGACCGGACGGGATGGTGCCAAACCCGCTTTTGGTTGCAGCCGAAGGCCGCGCTGCGCTACCAGCTCACAGGACAGTTGACCGTCGTCACCGCCCGAACGTTACGTGGCCGCCACCTTCCTGGGGCGCCCGCCCAGCCTTCCGTTCCTGCGGGAAGCGGATGTCTTGGCGGCGGTTCTGGATTTCCCTCCCATCGCGCCGAGCCGCGTCGCCATCCACCGC
>JBOGKI010000348.1:0-5502 GCA_050745605.1 Terriglobia bacterium
GATGACCACCGTCGCGGCGTTTATGGGCACGCTGCCCATCGCGCTGGCTTATGGCGCGGGCGGGCGCGCGCGCCAGCCCCTAGGCGTGGCTGTGGTGGGCGGGCTGCTGATCTCCCAGGTGATCACCCTCTACATCACCCCGGTTTACTACACCTATCTCGATTCCTTCTCAAAGTTCATCACGCGGCTGTTTGGTGGCGGCAAGCGGGAAGAAGTTGGCGAACCCGGTCAGTTGGTTCTCGCGGGTGGATCGAACGGCGCCGCGCAGCCGGAACCGGCCGGACGCATTTGACGGGCGCCGGAACATGAACAAGGCGCGTTTCGAAGCCTTTTCCGATAGCGTTTATGCTTTTGCGATCACGCTGTTGGTCCTGGGGTTCGTCCTGCTCGGCTTCAAGCATCCGCCATCCGACCGTCAATTGACCCATGCGCTCCTGCACTTGTGGCCGAGCCTGCTCGCCTATGCCCTCAGTTTTGCCGTCATTGGAATCATGTGGCAGAACCACCATGCCCTTTTCCGCCTCGTGCACGGCATTGACCGCACCACCATTTTCCTCAATCTCGCCTTGCTGGGCGTGACCGTATTCATTCCGTTTGCCACATCGACGCTGGGCAGCTACCCCACCCTGCGTTCTTCAACGTTCCTATACGGTCTGACTCTGACGGGCTCGGCCACCGCCTACAACCTGCTGGTCATGCACCTTGACCGCAGCAGCGCGTTCGGCGCCAACGTCAGCCGGTCAACGGTGAGGCAGACACTGGTCTCATATCGGGTGGGCTGGGCCACTTACGCCATCGCTACGCTCGCCTCGCTGCTGGCTCCCATCTTGAGCTTCGCACTTTACTTGTTGGTTGCGGGCTACTTCTTGTTTCCGCATGGCGCTGACGCCGACCTCAGAGACAAGCCAGGGCCAGAGTAAGCGGATGGTGGTGGGTTCTTGCATACAAGGTAGAATCATCCTACAGTTAATCACCGATGATCTGTACAGAGCGTCATGGATTATCCGTTACCATGCTATCCGCCGCAATCCTTCCACCAAATCGAAATGACGATCCCGGCTCAGAATCGGGAGGGCGTGTTGATGGCACAGCGCCGCAATCCACGCGTCGTTGGAAGGGATCGGGGTGCCCGCTTCTTTGAGTTGATTGCGAAGCCCGGCGTACCAAGTGGCAGTTTCCTCATCAACACTCAGGATAGAAACCATCGAAATCATTTCCTTCAGCCAACGCTCGTACTGACGCTTGTGCCGTGAGTGGGCGATCCCGAAGCGATACTCTCCAAGGGCAATCACCGGAATTGCAACGCGGCTGGCACTGGCAAACTCTTGAACGGCGCCATGCTCCCCTTCGGCGATCGCGGACAGAGCATTGGTATCCAAAATCAAGCCCGATCCTCCGGCTCGATTTTCTCAAATTCCTGGTCGATCCGGTGGTTGATCCGGGCTGTCTCCTTGCGCAAATGCCGCAGGTTTCCTGCCAGCCTCATCCTTGCTTCTTCCTCGGATAGATCCCTCGCCCCGAGTTTTTCCGCCACCGCCTCACTTACAAACTGGCGCAGCGGAATACCCCGTTCCGCGGCTTTCGACTTCGCACGGCGAAAGATCGTGTCTGGAATCTCCAACGTGGTTTTCATACTCTCAAAGTCCCATATTTATGGGATCTGGTCAAGGGTGGCCGTGCGACGACGTTAACCGTGAGAAGCAGCAAGGCGGCAGCGAATGACGCTCTGATGACTCCCCCGCCACGATCGGCAAACCAAGCGAAACGGAAGCCACGCAGACCGTATTAATTGCCGGCCACTGTTTTGAACAACAGAATCGACGTGGTCTTTACTCTCTTCCCGTTGACCTTGTGTTCCTGTGTCGTGTAATAGATTTTCAAGTGACTACCAATCTTGAAATCTGAAGGTTTAACCTGATGATTACTGCCATCTGACCAGCGAGCCATGTAGCCTTTCTTGAAGGACGCCGTGAGAGTTTCCGTCTTCCCGTTCTTGGGATTCGTGTAGGTAAGGGTGATGCTGCGCGAAGCGTCATCCGCTGCCGTTACAACTCCGGTAAACGTGTCGCCGTGGTATCCCATCGGCCAGTACCCGTTTTCTGCCGTTCCGTACTGTGGCTGTGCGACGGCGTTAACCGTGAGAAGCAGCAAGGCGGCAGCGAATGACGCTCTGACAAGAAGGACACGATTCATTGGAAGTACCCCCTGAGTGGCTTTATGCACCGTATGCCTTGGTTTGTAGTGTCCGGTTTTGAATTTCTCGCCCCTTGAGCCTGCCTCCGGCCTCTGCCACACTGAGGCCATGCCAAAGAAATCGCGACGGCAGTCATCTAAGACTCGCCCTGCTTCGGCACGGAAGGGCTAGCGTCCGAAGGAGCGGCATCCGAAGGAAGATCAGAATCAGACGGCGTATCGGGCGATACAACGGGTAATTCGACGGTCTGAGGCCTGAGCTCCTGCGGCACTATTCCAGCAATCTGCGCTAACTGGGCTCGTTTGACCATCTGGCCGACCTCAAGGTCCATGTTGATTGGGGCGAGGTGAATCTTTGGGTGTTCGTTGGCGAACACCCTGAAAATCTCGTCTGCGAAAGCGTGTCCAATGGTCGGTACGCCCTTGAAATCAAAAACGACCGTCTGGAAAAGTTCGACCCTAGCCAGTACACGTCTGGCCTGGGAGCGCGAAATCAACTTGTCGTTACCATATTGAGCCAGCTTAACCGGCACAACGGTCTTGGTGAATCCGTAATCGTCCCCGGACACGTACTGATCGAATATCTCCTTGGTGCTTCGCGCTGTGTGATTGCTCAGTTTCATCCAAATGAATGTGCCGGTTGATTCTCTCTCCAAAAGCCAATCCTCCGAGTCGTCGAATCGGTGGGTGAAAAAACAGCCTCCGGAAAGAATGTCGAACGAGTCGAACATCCGCGATGTGAAGAAAATGCCCTCTCCCGTATGGCGTCTCGGGTCAGTGGTCAGCTTTCCTTTGGAAAGCTCAAGAATCGCGTGGCGTTCATCCAATAGGTTCAATTCCCTCTGGATTTTCCTGAAAATGCCGACCCCGTTGTCCCACACCATCATTTCAGTCGTCATGGCGTTTTTTCGGACACGAACGCTGATTCCCGTACCCTCGGAGTGATCCTTGGCGTTGTTGAACATCTCAGTGAAGCCGTACTGCCAAATATCCAATATATTGTCAGGCTGATTACCAAGGGCCTTAGCCACGTCGTCGGTCCAGACAACGTCTTCGGTTAAATCGGGAGCGATGTAGTAGCTTTTTGCCCAATCCGATAACGGACTGAGTCGGTAGGCCCTATTCCTGGTGTGACCTTGATCCGTTAGTGCCTGTTCTGATTTAAGCCTGTGCAGATGCTTGTTTACCGCCTGCCTCGTAATGCCGAAATGCTCTGAAGTCAACTTGCTGATGTCGCCTGAGTGAGCCTCGACGTTCTCCAGAATGAAGCGTCGGATGCTCTCGCCCCTTATCCTAACTCTCGACATTGTCAATCTACCTGAAACATGTTGTCAACTTGTGCTTGACATTTGTCAACCACGACGCCTATTATTGTCAACCAAATAGTGTTATTTGTCAACTGGTTTGTTTTACAAAGAAAACAGAGGGGTTATGAACAGACTGAGCCTGGAAAAACAAAGCTCAAATCGTAGCGGCCCTGATTGAAGGCAACTCCATCCGGGCGATCAGCCGCATGTGCGACGTCGACAAGGAAACCGTGATGAAGCTCCAATTGGAAGCCGGTTTCAAGAGCGCTGAGTATCAGGATAGGGTGATGCGCCGACTCGCTTGCAAGTGGGTTCAGTGCGACGAAATTTGGTCCTTCTGCTACGCGAAGGGCAAGAACCTTCCATCGGAGAAGCAGGGGAAGTTCGGATTCAGAAGCTTCTGGGCGTGGGTCGCCATCGACGCCGACACAAAACTGATTCCTTCGTTCACGGTCAGCAACCGCGACGTGGCCAGCGCCCGGATGCTGATTCAGGATTTGGCCTGTCGGCTGACGAATCGGATTCAGCTCACGACTGATGGTCTGCGGATTTACTTGGAAGCCGTCGAAGGCGCGTTCGGATGCGATATCGACTAGGCAATGCTCATCAAGACTTACGAATCGAGCCAAGAGGAAACACGCTACAATCCAGCCGTATGCAAGAGTTGCGAAAGTAAGCCGGTTATGGGTCATCCCGACCACAAGCACATCTCTACAAGCTACGTGGAGCGCCAGAACCTAACCATGCGAATGCACATGCGTAGATTCACACGTCTCACGAATGCTTTTTCCACAAAGGTTGAGAATCATGCCTATCAAGTAGCCCTCCACTTCATGCATTATAATTTCGTTCGGGTTCACAAGACTCTCAGAGTGGCGCCAGCGATGGAAGCAGGAGTTAGCGACCGGCTCTGGTCAATTGAGGACATCGTCGCTCTCGTGCCCCAGCCGAAAGCGGGACCGCGTGGGCCGTATAAGAAGCGGGCAAGATGACGAGCTCGGAAAAAGCACGCGCAGCGGTTGCAAGCATAGCCTTGGCGTGCTTGGTTTCCGTAGTGGCATTTCTGTTCATTCTGCTTGGGCCGATCTGGGTTTTTATATGGGTTTACGGTCGGGAATCAGTTGAAAATTCTCCGGGTCATGGAGCAGCTTTCCTGTTCTGGTGCGGTCCTGTCGCGGCAACCGCCGCATTCTTCTCGGCTGTTTGGCTCTCACTCTGATTTTACCGACGGTTTACCAAGGAAAATTCAAAATGAGTCACCACCCGTCCGGAAATCTCTCTTGACGATCCACACCTCTTGTGTTAGTCTATAGTTACCTCCGGGCGTTGATGTTCGGGGGGTTCGAAATGAATGTATGTGAACAGCGGTCGAACTTGTTAGCTGTCGTCTTCGACCTGCAAGACGCTCCCGCCACACAGCACCCCCGTACCATCGATACGCGACGTCCCAGACCGGTCGACCATCGGTCTGAGTTAGCCTCCGCTGCGCGTCCGGAGCGAGCTTTTGGGGCTTCCGAAATGGGGCGAATGCAGAGCGAATGAACACAAAAAGTAATGGATTGTTTATTTAGGGCTCGAAGCTGAGAAGTACTTGAAAACAAAAGATCGCAAAAAGTCAAACCTGAAAACAAACCTGAGAAATGCCTTGCCGATTTTATAACTTATGTGGAATGAATAGCATGGAGGTCATTGGAACCTGAGGAACCTGAGAAGTTATTGAAATATAGGGTAGATAGTGAATCCGACTGAAAGCCACGACCGGCACCGAATTTCGGCCCTCGGAAACTCTGCGGCGAACTCGCGATCGCCCGACCGAAACCGCAACTTTTGAACCACTCAATCTCCGCGTTACTGCGACAGCCGTGCCGGGATTCGCGCCTCGCCTCCAAACCCTCGCCACCGACAATCTAAGGCCCGCGCCTCCCCGATCAAATTCATCGGCGATCATTCCGTCGCTGCTACAACTCTCCGCCATTTCTTTCTTGCCCCATCGCAACAGCGC
>JBOGKI010000349.1:0-5483 GCA_050745605.1 Terriglobia bacterium
GTCAAGGACTACTCCGTGACGCTCCACCACTGGCGGGACGAGCAGCATCTTCTCCAGATTGGCACGGTGGGCGGCGGCGTTCCGGTTCGCGTCAACCGCATGCTGGCTGAAGCGGATGTGATCATCGGCATCGGCCAGATTGTTCCTCATCGCGTCATGGGTTTTACGGGAGGCGCGAGCATTGTGCAGCCGGGCGTTTCCGGCCCTGAAGTCACCGGCCACACCCACTGGTTGAGCGCCATTTACACGGGCCTCGAAATCATGGGCGTGGCGGATAATCCGGTTCGCCTGGAGGTGGAAGGCATCGCGCGCATGGCCGGGTTGCGCTTCATCGTCAATGTCGTGATGGATGGCCAGCATCGCGTCAACCATGTGGTGGCGGGCGATGCGAAGGCGGCGCACCGCGAGGGCGCGAAATTCTCCCGCTCCATCTTTGGTGTCGCGCAAGAGGGCCCGGCGGACATCGTTATCGCCGAATCCTTTCCCGCCGATTACGACCTGTGGCAGGCCGCCAAGGGTATTTACGCTGCGGAGCATTCTGTGCGCAAAGGCGGAGTAGTGATCCTCGTCACCCCGTGCGGTCACGGTGTTTCCGATGAGCACCCGGAGGTCGAGCGTTTTGGATACCGGCCGGTGGAGGAAGTGAAGAAAATGGTGGAGAGCAAACACATGACGGACCTTGTGGCCGCGGCCCACCTGGCGCACAACGGCCGCGTCATTCGCGACATGGCCACGGGCGTCATGGTCTCGCCCGGCATCCGGCCGGAAGTCCAGGAGCATCTCGGTTTCCGTCACGCGGCTACGCCCAAAGCCGCTCTTGACGTGGCGTTCGACATCGCGGGCCGGTCCGCTCAGGTAGCTGTGCTTCTGCAAGGCGGGCATATCCTGCCCCTGGTTCGGGGTGCGCGAGTCCACTCCAATCCTTCCATCACTTCGTGAGCCATGTCAGAAGAACCGTCAGCGGCAACGGCGCAGAAGGCGGCTCCGGCAGGTTCGGGGTTGCCGGATATCCGCTGGGTCATCTGTGGATTGCTCTTCTTCGCTTCCAGCGTTAATTATCTAGATCGCCAGACGCTCTCTGTCCTGAAGCCGCACTTGCAGGTAGTACTTCACTGGTCAGAGAGCGACTACGGATGGATCGTTTTCGCCTTCCAGCTCTCCTACGCTCTCATGATGGTGATCTCCGGCCGGTTGATCGATTGGCTGGGCACTCGTCTGGGTTTTGCGCTCACCATGATCTGGTGGTCGCTCGCGGCCATGTCCCATTCACTGGCGCGCAGCGCGTTCGAATTTGCTGCGGCCCGCTTCGCGCTCGGCGCGGGCGAGGCTGGCAATTTTCCGGCTTCGATTAAAGCCGTGGCCGAATGGTTCCCGGAGGAAGAACGCGCGTTGGCCACTGGCATCTTCAACGCCGGGACCAACATCGGAGCGGTCGCCGCGCCTCCGGTTGTGGTTTGGCTGACGCTGCATGCAAGCTGGCGTTACGCCTTCGTCGTCACCGGATGCCTGGGCTTCATCTGGCTTATCTTCTGGCTGTCCATTTACCGCAAGCCCCCGGCCATTTCACGCGCCAGTCAACAAGACCCGGAGGCGACAAAATCAGACGCTGCCGCAAGCTTTGCGGCTTCGCGCCGGTTGTGGCTCCGGCTTCTTCACACGCGCCAGGCGTGGGGATTCATGCTGGCCAAATTCATGACGGACCCCATCTGGTGGTTTTACATCTTCTGGATTCCGTCTTATCTCTCGCAAGCCCGCGGCTTCACGCTGGTCCAGATCGGTTACTTCGCCTGGATCCCGTTTCTGGCAGCAGATATTGGCAGTGTATTGGGAGGATGGGCGTCGGGATTCCTGATGGAGCGGGGCTGGAGTGTGAATGGCGCTCGCAAAATTACTCTGGCCGCTTGCGCGCTTTGCATGCCGGCCGGCATCGCGGCGGTGCTGGCCTCCCACGCCTGGGCGGCGCTGGCGCTGATTTCAGTTTCCACCTCCGCCCATCAGGGCTGGTCCGCCAACCTCTTCACTCTGGGTTCAGACATGTTTCCAAAGGAGGAAGTGGCCTCCGTCACCGGCCTGGGCGGAGCCGGCGGCGCCGTGGGCGGCATGATTATCGCGCCCATTGCGGGTTACGTTCTGCAATGGTTCCACACTTACGTGCCACTCTTCATCATTGCCGGCGTCATGCATCCACTTGCCATTATCGTCCTTCAGCTCGTGGTCCCTCGCATTGGGCCGGCGCGGCCGGTGTAGGAGTCATGCGTGAACCGCCCGGGACGCACCAACGTTTCTTCGTCGGCACTGAGCCGGCACAAACCGCTGCAGCCTGAGAGCTGATGACTTCCTGTGGGGAGGAGCCGGTGACGGCGAAGAGCGTTGGAAACCGTGACATGTAGCAAACATCAAAGAGTTCCTTTTGTTGTCACCTGAGACTTGTCTCTACCTTCAATTGACGGCTCTCGCGGCGCCGTGATATCAGGAAACTCAATTCTCTATGGGAGTTCGAACCGGATGAAACCAAAAGTTTTCGTCACACGGCCCATGCCGGAGCCTGTTGTGCGGCGGCTCTCTGAGCACAGCGAGGTGGAGTCGCATCTCCAGGATGCGCCCATATCCGAGGACGATCTCGCCCGCGTTTTACGGGAACATCGCGTTGAAGGTTTGTTGTTGGCGGGAGCTGCAGTCACTGCCAAGGTTGTGCACGAAGCGGCGCAACTCCGCGTGGTAGCGAATGCCGGCGTCGGCTACGACCATGTGGACGTGGCGGCGTGTAGCGCGCGGCGCATTCCGGTGACGAACACCGGCGGCGTGCTGGAAGAAACCACTGCGGACCTTGGCTTCGCACTATTACTTGCGGTGGCGCGTCGCGTGGTTGAAGGCGACCGCCGCATCCGCGAGGGCGGCTGGACGCAATGGACCTGGAACCTGCTTTGGGGGACGGATGTTCATCACCAGACGCTGGGGATCTACGGCTTCGGCAACATCGGTCAGGCCATGGCACGCCGGGGGCGCGGATTTTCCATGCGCATTCTTTATCATTCCCGCCGCCGTGTTGGTCCGGAGATCGAACGCCAGACCGGTGCAGAGTTTGTGGACCAGGAAACGCTCCTCCGCGCATCGGATTTTGTCAGTCTCCACATTCCTTTCACGCCGGAAACTCGCCGCGTGATAGGTAAATCCGAGCTCACCATGATGAAGCCATCGGCCTTCCTGATCAACACGGCGCGCGGCAAAGTGGTGGATGAACAGGCCCTGGTCGAGGCGCTCGAATCCGGAAGGCTCGCCGGTGCGGGGCTTGACGTCTTTGAGCAGGAGCCGCAGGTACACCCGGCGCTATTGAAGTTGCCGAATGTTGTTTTGACGCCGCACATCGGTAGCGGCACGGCAGCCACAAGGTTGAAGATGGCAAGTCTGGCGGCGGAGAACCTGCTCGCCGCTTTACAGGGTCGCCGCCCGCCCAACTTGGTAAATCCGGAGATCTACGCCTGACCGGCGGCAGCTCTGGCCGCAGCCGCAACGTATGCATGGTGACAATTGGAGTGACAACCCTTGCGTTTCCTGGAGACATTTCCAATAATTGGACCGGGGCTTAGAAGGCAGAATGTTAACTCAACGAGCATCGACTTCACACGCGTCCCCTTTGTATCCTCAGGGGCGGCAAGTCGTGCAACAGATCTTCATGGAAGCCATGGCGCATCTTGACGTTCACAAAGCCATGCTCAGCAAGGTTCAATTTTCAATGGGCACGCTCACGGCCGGAGATGCGTCTCTGGAGATCATGAAGCCGCCCCGAGTGATTGCCTTTGGCAAGGCCGCAAACAGCATGACCGCAGCGATGGTGGAAATCCTGGCCGGCTCGGTTGAGGCCGGAGTGGTGATATCTCCGGTGGGGCCATCGAGGAGACTCGACCCGTTTCAGCATTTCGTAGGGGGGCATCCTTACCCCACCGCCGGCAGTCTGGCGGGTGCTGACGCGGCGTTGCGGCTGGTGGAAGGATTGACGAATGAAGACCTCGTGATCTTTCTGGTTTCGGGCGGCGGTTCCGCGATGCTGGAGAAGCCTCTCGATCCTTCGGTGACGCTCGCGGACCTTGTGGAATTCTATCGCATGCTGGTCACCGGCGGCTTGCCGATTGAGCAGATGAACGTTCTTCGCAAGCACATCTCCGCTGTGAAAGGCGGGCGGCTGGGGTTGGCCGCAAGCCCTTCGCGCCAGCTCACTATTTACATTTCGGATGTCCCCGCCGGGTTCGCCTCCATGGTAGCCTCCGGGCCCACGACGCCCGACGAATCCACCAACAGCCAATGTTACGAGATCGCAGAGCGGTCTGGATTGGTTGAAAAGCTTCCATCCCACATCCGCGCCCGGTTCGAGGAACGAAACCTTGAAGAAACGCCCAAGCCCGGCGACAAACGCTTCAGGCAATCGACAATGTTTTGCCTGCTCTCCAATACCGACGCGGTGGAGGCCGCAAAGGAAACGGCAGGGCGGTTTAAGTTTGCAAGTGAAGTGGACTCGGGCTGCTGGGATGGAGATTACCGCGAGGTGGCGGACCAGAACCTGGAATCGCTCGACCGCCTGGCCCAGGCGCATTCCGGAAGGCCGGTTTGCCTGGTGGTGGGCGGCGAGGTGACCTGCCCGGTGACGGGCCGCGGCCTCGGCGGACGCAATCAGGCATTTGTCCTCTATGCGGCCGGCAAGGTCGCGGGACAATCTCGTGTGATTTTGAGCGCGGGCACTGACGGCCGCGACGGCAACAGCCCATCAAGTGGCGCCGTGGCGGATGGGAACACGGTGAGGCGCGCGGCGGCTCTGGGCTTAGACCCCGCAGCCTATCTGGCGGAAAGCGACTCCTACCATTTTTTCCGGACCCTGGGTGATACGGTGGAGACGGGATTTACGGACAATAATGTTCGCGACCTGCGGCTGTGGCTGGATTTTAATGCGTAGGAGTTTGGTGGAAATTCACAAAGAACTTTCAGCCATCGGCAAGGCGGCCCCATCCCAAGCTGAACGCTGATCGCTGAATGTTGACCGCTATTTCTATTTGGAGGAACCATGCCTGAATCAATCGGTTTCATTGGATTGGGAATCATGGGACAGCCGATGGCGCTGAACTTGGTCAAGGCAGGCCACCGCCTGACCGTCTACAATCGCACGCCAAGTAAAGCCGAGCCGTTGAAACAAGCCGGGGCGCGCGTGGCATCAAGCCCCGCCGAAGCCGCGCGCGAAGCGGACATCATCATGAGCATCGTCAGTGACACGGCGGCCATGGAGGAAGTGATCCTGGGCAAAGGCGGAGTCTTGGAAAGTATTCGCTCCGGCGCGGTACTCATCGATTCCAGCACCATCAATCCGGTCGCCAGCCGCAAGTTCGCCTGTCACCTCGCCGGCAAGGGCGCGCAAATGCTGGACGCTCCGGTGACGGGCAGCAAGCACGGCGCGCTGGCGGGTGAGTTGACTTTCATGATCGGCGGCGAGCGGGCAA
>JBOGKI010000350.1:0-5463 GCA_050745605.1 Terriglobia bacterium
CTTTTAACCGTGCCCTTCCCGGCCTCGAATTAGCCTTCATAAGTAATCCGAGTTAGGACTGACACACCCTGCCGCAGCCTCGAGTGCAGCAAACTCGTGGCGGCTCCAGCCTGCAAATAAAAGACTCGAAGGTTATAATTTCCACTGGACGTGTAGTGGCGTAGGGGCGGGCCTGGTGCCCGCCCGCACGGGCGACCACCAGGGTCGCCCCTACCATCAGGAATTCGGCGCGTACATCCATCCCAGCCAAAAAGGGTAGACTGTGCCCAAAGCCATCGAAAAAGAAATTGAGAAACTGCGGGAAGAAATTCGCTACCACGAGCATCGTTACTACGCTCTGGATGATCCGCAAATCTCCGACGCGGAGTTTGACAAGCTCATGACCCGGCTCAAGGAATTCGAGAGCCAGCATCCTGAGCTCATCACGCCGGATTCACCCACGCAACGGGTGGGCGGTGAACCTGCACAGCAATTCCCCAAGGTCCGGCACTCCACCCCGATGATGAGCCTGGATAACACCTACTCCGTGGAAGAGCTGAAGGATTTCGACCGCCGGGTGCGCGATCTTTCCGGCCGCGCCCATGTCGAATACGCCGGCGAATTGAAGCTGGATGGCCTCTCCATGGCGCTGATTTACGAAGACGGTATTCTGACTCGGGGCGTCACGCGCGGCGATGGAAATGACGGGGAGGACGTAACGGCGAACGTCAAGACCATCCGCTCCCTCCCCTTGCGGATTCCTCACTCCAAGCTGGCGCGGATTGGCAACCCTGCCCGCTTTGAAGTCCGCGGCGAAGTGGTGATGCCGCTCAAGGCGTTTCAGAAGCTCAATGCCCAGCGCGAAGCCGCGGGCGAGCCCAAATTTGCGAACCCCCGTAACTCCGCCGCGGGCACCATCCGTCTTCTCGATCCCAAAATCGTGGCCCATCGGCAACTGGACATGTTTCTCTACTACCTGTTCGCGGGCGGCAATGAATCTGCGTTCCACGAGCATTGGAAGGCGCTCGACGCGCTGGCGGAACTGGGATTCAAGGTGAATCCGCACCGGCGCCTGTGCCGTTCTCTCGAGGAGCTGCTCGACTACATTCAGGAGTGGGAATCGAAACGCGACAAGCTGGATTACGAAATCGACGGCATCGTCATCAAGGTGAACGACACGCGGCTGTGGGCGGAGCTTGGGAACACGGCCAAGTCGCCGCGTTGGGCCATCGCTTACAAGTACCCGCCGCGCCAGGCCACGACCCAAGTGCTGGATATCAAGGTGCAAGTGGGCCGCACGGGAATCCTGACGCCGGTCGCCGTGCTGCAGCCGGTTCTGCTTTCCGGTTCCACCATCAGCCGCTCCACCCTTCACAACGAGGATGAAATCCGCCGGCTGGACTTGAAGATCGGCGACACGGTTTTCATCGAGAAGGGCGGCGAAGTGATTCCGAAAGTGGTCAAGGTGGTTTTGCCGCACCCCCCGGACGCCCGCGAATTCCACATGCCTGATCAGTGCCCCATTTGCGGCAGCAAGGTTTTCCGCGCCGCAGGTGAAGTAGCATGGCGTTGCCTGAACCCCAATTGTCCCGCGCAGTTGAAGGAGTCGCTGCTGCACTTTGCGGCGCGCCGGGCCATGAACATTGACGGTTTGGGCGAAGCCCTGGTGGATCAACTGGTGGACAAGAAAATGGTCCATGATGTCGCGGACCTTTACTCCATTGCCCAGGACCAGCTTGCCGCGCTGGATCGCATGGGCGAAAAGTCCGCCGCCAATCTTGCGCAGGAAATCGAGAACAGCCGCCAGGCGGAACTCGCCCGCATCATCTTCGCTATCGGAATTCCCTTTGTCGGCGAGCGCACCGCGCAGTTGTTGGCGGATCATTTCGCTTCGCTGGACAAGCTGGCGCATGCGAGCGAGGATGAACTGGTTGAGGTCTCTGAAATCGGCCCGAAAACCGCAGCGGGCATCGTGCAGTTTTTCCGCGAAGAGCGCAACCTGAAGCTTTTGGGGAAACTGCGTCAAGCGGGTCTGCAACTCGAACAGAAAAAGGCAAAGCACCATCACCCGCAGCCGCTCGCGGGCAAGCAATTTGTCCTCACCGGGACTCTTCCCAATTATTCCCGCGACGATGCCAAGCGGCTGATTGAAGAAGCCGGCGGCCGCGTCACCGGCTCGGTCAGCAAGAAGACGGATTACGTCGTCGCCGGAGAAGAGCCGGGATCAAAGCTCGATAAGGCAAAAGATCTAGGCGTCGCCACGATGGACGAGGCGGGATTCCTGAAACTCCTCGGCCGGTAGTGTAGTGTCTCGGAAGTGACTGGACGATGCGAAGCAGTGGTAGCCGCGACGAATTTGTCTTTGAATTCGTCGCGGGCTCCGCATCTCCCAGGAAAAAGCCCACGGCGAGAAAAACGCTCGCCGTGGCTACCACTCCCAGAATTGCTCGCCTATTTCAGAAACACTACACGGGCCCCTGCCCAGCCGGGCGGCGCTTTCGAGTCAATCCCGGCGTGACCCGTCAGGTAATCTGCCGGATCAGTTGCTCCAAGTCAAGAGGGCTATTGGATTCGGTGTGGCGAGGCAGCGACGGCGAAACGGCCAGCGCCTCATGGTGGCCTTCGAACCAAGCCAGGAAGGATGACTGTTCCGCGCCCGGCAGCCGCTGTTGATTCAGCCACGTATAAAACGCTCCCATATCAGAGTCGATGAGCGAGCCTTCCGGGTCGAGCGCCGGCTTTGCCTCGGGGTTAGCGATCAACTCATTCATCGGGCGCTGACGCTGGCGCGGCGCAAAGCGCGCCAGCAGGGTCAGCGGCTGGGCGCGCGCCCAGGCTTCCCTCGCCGCCCACTGCACAAAGGTGGTGCTGAAGATCTGCGTTCCGGAACCTTCGGTCAGCAGACTGGCCTGGAAATGGCTCAGCACGGCTTGGTCTCGAGCGCCGCTCAGGCCGATTTCCTCCGGGCGCATCTGATGGAGCATGGTACGGAGCGCCTCCGGCCCGCCGATTCCCGATTGAATGGCCTCCTCCATCTTGAACAGCAACGCCGCGCGGACGGGCGCCAGCGTGTTGTAAGAGACCGAGGTGATCCCGGCGCCAGAGATTGCCTCCTCCGTGCCTCCCTCGATGTACCAATGACCGTACACAACCGGATGCGCGGCAGCTCTCTCCGCGACGGCGTCCAGCAGCGTCTTGACTCCGTTGGCGGGTTTCACCTGGTTGAAGTAGACGCCATGAGGGCGAAGCTTGCGGAAGAGCGGATACGCCGTCCGGGCCACGCCTTGCCCGATGACGGCGATTCCGAGCCGAGGGACCGGAAGCGGCTCTTTGGGCGCGGTGGCATCGACCTTTTGGATATAGGTTTGTGCTGCGGTGCGGAAGGCGTTGATCTGGTGGGTTGCCCAGAAATAGGCGGTGAGCTTCTCGGAAAACCGGCTGGGATCATTCACCCAATCGAGATGCTCCAGATCGGAAGAAAGGCGCAGTTGCTCAAAGCCCGCCATCACCTGCTGGCGCTGATCTGGAGAAAGCGACCCAAGGTAAGCGAGTTGGTGGTCCAGTTGCTTGCGCTCCGCGGGGAACTTCCAGTCATATCCGATTAGTTCCCGCAGCAGCAGCGGCACAAAGCAGGCGGGAAGTTGCCGCAGCAAATCGATATGGTTTGTGGCCAGTTCACGGGCCTGGGACGGGTAATTCTTGAACTGTTTAGCTTTGAGCTGGCCGGGAAGCATGGCAGCTACAAGACCTCCGTCAGCGGCTTGCCTTGCGCCAGTTGCGGCGAAAACCCGAGCAGCAAGCCCAGCGTCGGCACAAGATCCAAGGAGTCGACCGGACGCACTACCACGGCGTTTTGGCGAATGCCCGGTCCCAGCACCATCAGCCAGGTCGTGCGCGAGAGCGGATCTCCCGTGCGGTGATGCTGGAATCCATTGCCGCCGGAGTCCGTGTCGGAGTCGCGGCCAAAATCCGGCAGGACAAACATCGTGGTCTTACCGGCATATTCAGGCTCGCTCTGGATCGTCTTCCAGATTTCAGCGCAAAGGCGGTCGGTGCGCTGGATGCCTTCGATGTAAAGTGAGAAAGCTCCGGCGTGCGCGACATCCATATCGTGCAGCGTAATCCAAAGCAGGCTGGGCGCGAGTTGGCGCATAAGCTGCCGCGCCACGTAAACGGAGAGTTCGTCCGGACTCGACAGGGTGCGGGCGTGAGCGGTGAAATCCGCCACCGACACCTTCAGAATTTCGCTCAACTGGCGTAGATCAATCTCGCTGCCTTTCACTTGCGGTGTGTAGAAAGGCGTTTCGTAGTTGTCGCGCAGAAGATGGGCATATTCCACGTGCCCGCCCGAAGAGAGCGCCGCCGATAGCAACCGCTTGGGCAAAATCACGCCCGCGCCCAACCCCGGGCCATAGGAACGGGCGTCGCTCTCGCCAATGCGGTTGAAACCGTTGCTGGGCGCAACCACCCAGGTGTCCGTCGCTGGCCGGTTCAAATCCTTGCGAAAGTACTCAAAGACGGTGGGATGATCGGGCGGGACCTCGGCAAAGTTGTTGAAGGTCTCATAGACGCCGGTGGCGAGGCTGGCCGTGGCCACGTAGTGTCCTATAATGCCCCGGTTGACGACTTGCGTAAAGAACGTTGACTGGGGAATGAGTTCGGTCAGGAGGTGCGGAATATTCTCCTGCCCATCGGGCATGAAGGTCTCGTCATCCCGAGCGCCTCCGCCGAAGGTGACCACCACCACTTTGCGGCTGCGTGGCAAGGCCAGGGCCTTGAGCGGCGCAAAGCTCAGCAAGGCGCTGCCCACGCTCGCGCCCGTGGCCAGCCGCAGGAAATCGCGGCGGCTCCAGGAAATGGCCTCGGCGATCTCTCGCGGGCTCTGTGGGTTTCCGATCAATGGAACGCGGCGGCGAATTGCCATTCTTTTCGAGCCGGGCGGCGGGGGGATGCATCCTCGACGTTGCCGCTGCTTCTCCTGCATTGGGGGTGCGCGACTCGATCACAAGATCTCGTCGAGAGGACGGGTTTCGCCCGGCCGGCGCTGGCGCCGGGCTTCTTCGGCGAGAGCCCGCAATTTTTCCGGCTTGGGCGCCAGCTTTTGCTTCCAAACTGCTTCATCTGCCAAGGTCTCGATGATCTGCGAGGCGATCGCGTCCTGCTCCTCGCGGGGAAGGCCGGCAACTTTGCGCATGGCGTCTTCGAGCAATTCCCTCATAGTCCGAGCGTACCAGAGCGCCTGAGTGTGCGCAAGACGACAATCCGATTCATTTGTGATTCATCCCGCTGCTGGTCGGATTACAGTGACAAACGCGCGCCGTAGGGGTACGGCTTGCCGTACCCCGTGACTGCGAGACTTAGTAATACTAGGTTAAGTAGTTGTTGACGTTTCGCCGGATGCCTGCTAAAGTCGGGCCATGACACCCGAGCGATTGAAAACTCTGGATCACCGTTTGCAAAAGTTTCTGGAAGACATCACCGAAC
>JBOGKI010000351.1:0-5447 GCA_050745605.1 Terriglobia bacterium
GCTCTACGAGCGCCGCAAAACCGGTGGTCGCAGACCGCCGCGACAACGTTTGGTGCCGCGATAATTGGTAACCCTCAGCAAGCCAGTTTGAGTAAGCTGCGCGACGCCCTTCGCACCGGGCTTTATCGGGGCGGTCCCTCTTCCTGACAAGGGCACTCACCGATTGTATCTCGCTCGACAGCGCCGGCCGCACCCGTAATGGTTGCACGTCTTAACGTTCCGAGATCGCGCTCGCCGCAACCGTCTCCCTCGGCGAACGGCCGAATTCGCTGTGATGCCGGCTGTAGCTGAAGTAAATCGCCAGGCCAATTGCCAACCAGATAAAGAAACGCAGCCAGGTTTCAACGGGGAGGCTGGCCATCAGGATCAAGCAAAACAGAATTGAAGCGATAGGTACAACCGGAACCCACGGCACGCGGAACCCGCGACGCCGGTCCGGCTGCTTGCGGCGCAGCACCAGCACCCCGAGCGCAACCAGGCTGAATGCAAAGAGTGTGCCAATGTTCGAGAGATCTGCCAAGGTGCCAACATCAAAAACCCCGGCAGGAATGGCCACGAAGAAACCTGCGATCCACGTGCTCACGTGCGGAGTGCGAAAGCGGCGATGCACGGCTGAAAAGACTTTGGGCAAAAGCCCGTCGCGAGACATTGAAAACCACACTCGGGCCTGGCCAAGCTGAAAAACCAGGAGGGAGCTTAACATGCCAAAGAGCGCGCCAACCGTCACCCACCGTTCAACCGTCTGGAGACCGATGGCATGTAGAGCGTTGGCCACGGGCGCGGCGTTGCGCAGCTCGGGCCATCTTTGGATTCCAGTCAGCACTACGGCTACCGAGACGTACAGGATGGTGCAGACAATCAGCGAAGCGATGATGCCGAAGGGGACGTCGCTCTGAGGTTTGCGGCATTCTTCCGCCGCGGTGGAGACCGAGTCAAATCCAATGTATGTGAAAAACACGATGGCGCCGCCCGTCAACACGCCTTGAAAACCGTTGGGCATAAAAGGCTTCCAATAAGAAACGTGGATGTGGCTGGAGGCTGCGTATACAAAGATGGCGATGGCCAGAATCTTGATGACCACCATGATGCTGTTTGCCCCGGCGCTTTCACGGATGCCAACTACCAGGATCACGGTCAGGATCATCACCACCAGAAATCCCGGGACATTGAAATACGCTCCCGAGAGTCGCCCGGAGACCAACATAGGCTCCATGAGCTTCTCCGGTAGTTTCAGTCCAAAGGTCTGAAGCAAGCTATCCACGTATGCGGAGAAGCCCACCGCCACCGCCATGTTGCTGACGGCGTACTCCAGGATCAAATCCCAGCCGATGATCCAGGCCACGATTTCACCCAGCGTCGCGTAGGTATAAGTGTAGGCGCTGCCGGCGATGGGGATCATGGCGGCGAGTTCGGCGTAACAGAGTCCTGCCAGCGCACAAACCACGGCCACCAGGAAAAAGGAGAGCGCGATGGCGGGTCCGGCGCCGGGCCGCCCGGCGGTGCCGATGGCATGTGAACCGTGTAGCAGAACACCCAGCAGCGGAGCTTTCAGGATCGAGTGGAACTCAAGCGTTTCTCCCGCCGCCGCCGTTCCGGTGAGGATGAAAATTCCGCTGCCGATGATGGCGCCGATTCCCAGCGCCGTCAGTGACCACGGCCCCAGGCTCTTGCGAAGCCGGTGATCGGGATCCTCGGCGTCCGCCAGGAGCTTGTCAATGCTCTTGGTCCGAAAATATTGTCTGGTCACAAATAGGTTCCGGTCGGAATTACGGGAGGCCCGGCTTTTGTAAAGGCCCGCCCCCATGAAGTTCTCCCTCAGACCAAACGCGAATCACCGGGCCGCGGGCTTCCACTCGAAAACGAAGTGGCTGCGCCCTGCGCCTGCTTCGGAGGTTACCGCCGTGCCGCCCCGCCCGGCCCCTTCTTCTTCACCTTCGGTTTGCGCGAGCCGCGCGGTTCAGTCCGCTTGGCCTTGGGCGGTTTCTTGCCCCGAGCCTCACGCTTCAGTTTCTTTCTCTCAGCTTTGTCCTTGACGCTCTGGGTATTCATAAGATGTGTGTCTGCTCCAATGGGTGGCAATAACTGCAAATGCCTTCGTGTCGCGCCCGGCCTGACAGCCGCCTTTGGCTGCCGCCAAACGCCGCCCTGCGCTAATCCATCAATGTGCTAAATCCTCTCCAGCGAAGCGTAACGCTCCACCAACTTTTTCCTGCCGTAACCCGGAAAGCTCACCGTCACCTGGCTGTCTTCTCCGTCGCCCTCGCAAGCCACCACCGTACCGAGTCCATACTTGGGATGCCGCACCTGCGCGCCCAACTTCCAGCGGCTTGAGATTTTGGGCCGTGGCGCGTCAAAAGTCAGCCCCGATGAACTCCTTCGAGGGCTCGGCTTCCGGTCACGATTTTGCAGGAATTTCTCAATACTTTCGATGGAATTTGCCGCGTCATCCCACCGAACCGGAGCCTTGCCGCGAGTCCCATACGATTCGAGCTCTTCCCGGAGATGCTCAGGGATTTCGGCCAGGAACCGCGAGGGCCGCGTTCCTTCATAACCCTCGGTCCCGTAGAATCGCCGGTTGGATGCGTAAGTGACGATCAGGCGGTCTTTGGCGCGGGTCATGCCCACGTAACAGAGGCGGCGCTCCTCCTCAATTGCAGCGTTGTCCCGCTGCGACAGTTTATGGGGGAAGAGTCCCTCCTCCAGACCCACCAGGAAGACCGTGAAAAATTCGAGACCTTTGGCGGTGTGCAAGGTCATCAATGTCACGCGCGAACTTTCATCGTACTCATCGCTGTCCGAAACCAGCGAGGCGTGATCCAGAAACTCGGACAAGGTTTCTCCCCGCTCCTCGGCTTCCATCGCCGCGCTCACCAATTCCTGAAGGTTTTCGATGCGGCTTTCTGACTCCGGCGAATTTTCCTTCTCCAAGGCGTCGACGTAATGTGTGCGGTCCAGGATGCTCTTGAAGAATGTCCCGAGCGTCTTTTCAGAACGGTCTTTAATCAGCTCCCGCACCAGATCCCGGAAACCCTCGAGCGCAATTTGCGCGCGTCCGGACCACGTTGCGTCGCGCAGCGTCTCCTCCAGCGCCTCCCAAAGGCTGGTGTTTCTGGACGCGCCCGCCGCCTGCAACAGCCCCACCGTGGCCGCGCCAATACCGCGCGCCGGAGTGTTAATGATACGCAGTAACGACACGGAGTCCAGTGGATTATTCGCCAGTCGGGCGTACGCCAGCACATCCTTCACTTCCGCGCGTTCATAAAACCGGAAGCCGCCCACCAAGCGGTAAGAAATATCGTCGCGCCGCAGCGCCTCTTCAAACAGCCGCGACTGAGCGTTGGTGCGGTAAAGGACGGCGACCGTTTTCTGTGGGTCTTCGGCCAGGACGTTCGCCAACCGGCTGGCCACAAACTCTGCCTCTTCATCCGCATCCGTAGCGCGATACAAGCCCACCTTCGATCCTTGGTGGCGCTCGGACCAAAGTGTCTTTCCGATCCTGGCCCGGTTGTTGGCCACCACCGCTCCCGCCGCATCCAGGATCAGTTGTGTTGACCGGTAATTCTGCTCCAGGCGGATGAGCCGAGCCTGGGGATAGTCTTTCTTGAAGCTCAGAATGTTCTGAATGTCCGCGCCGCGCCAGCTATAAATCGATTGGTCCTCGTCGCCCACCACGCAGATGTTCTGCCTTTCCAGCGCCAACATCCGGATTAAAAGGTATTGGATGCGGTTGGTATCCTGATACTCGTCTACCATGACATGGTGAAACCGGCGGTTGTACCACGCCGCCACGTCCGGCGCGGCGTGAAGAAGCTGAACCGTCTTCAGTAGCAGATCGTCAAAGTCCAAGGCATTTGCCTGCCGCAACCTTTTCTCATAAAGCTCGAACACCGAAGCCAGCCGTTCCCCGGAAGGATCAACCGCGTCCCGCATCGTATCTTGCGGAGAGATGCCGCGATTTTTGGCGCTTGAAATGCGCGAAAGCGCGGCGCGCGGCGTCGCCATCTGGTCGCTCAGGCCCAACTCGCGCAGGCAGGCTTTCACCAGGCGTTGCTGATCGTCTTCGTCGTAGATAACGAAGTCCCGGGTGTAGCCCAACCGCTGGATATCCCGCCGCAGAACGCGAACGCAGAAGGAGTGAAACGTGGAAATCTGGGGGCCGGGACCTTCGGGCGGTTCCTCCACCAGAGCGCTCACCCTCTCTTTCATTTGAGCCGCCGCCTTGTTGGTGAAGGTGACGGCCAGGATGCTCGCCGGCGGCACGCCCGCCCCGATCAAGTGGGCGATGCGGTAGGTGATGACGCGCGTCTTTCCGCTTCCAGCGCCGGCCAGAATCAGGAGCGGTCCCTCGGTGTGTTCGACGGCTTCGCGCTGCCGGGGGTTGAGTTGCGCCAGGAGATCAGCCATGAGTCCGTTTCATTTTACACGATCCCTCGGAGGCAGCAAAGCGGCCCGGTTTCTGCAGTTCACACTTCCGTCGAGGCTGGCGTGGTATCGGGTATAAATTCTCTGCTAGCGTTCTCTTCTTGAAGATCGATGCATAAGGTCACCGCGCTCATCACCGGTCACATGTTAAAATCGGGGGGTCATATGACCCGCCGGTAACATTTTAGACGGCGCGATACGGAGGATTGACAGTGTTCGGTACATCGTGTTAGAAGCGAATAGGTTGGCTTCTCCCCTCGTTAAGCCATCATGGTGAGCGTAGCTCAGCTTGGTAGAGCGCCAGACTGTGGATCTGGACGTCGCGGGTTCGAATCCCGTCGCTCACCCCATGTGTTATCAATAAGTTAGCGCACATCTGAATGCAAGGTTAACCCGCGGTGCAAAATGGGAATGCGAGCGGAGACCGGCTTTAGGAAAGAATGGCCAAGCTTCCGCTGCCCTTGGCGTTTCCAATACTCAGGGAGAGAAAGAGCACTGGCCGAGGTTGCCGCGGCCTGGCGCCGTTCATCCGCGCTCCTTGGCTTGGCCCAGGGCG
Source organism: Terriglobia bacterium (assembly GCA_050745605.1). Taxonomy (GTDB): domain Bacteria; phylum Acidobacteriota; class Terriglobia; order UBA7540; family UBA7540; genus CALCEB01. Next base: position 4,979 of record JBOGKI010000351.1, read on the forward strand.
CGGTCAAGGTTTACGGCGGCGCTGATGAAGGCGAGATGGGCAAAGGCCTGCGGAAAATTTCCCAGCGCTTCGCCGCAGGGGCCGGCCTCCTCCGAGTAAAGGCCCAGATGGTTTGCCTGGTTCAACATGTTTTCAAAGAGCAGGCGGGCCTGGTCCAGCCGCGCGGGGTCGGCGCGGCCGGCGCGTGTGAGGGCCTCGACCAGCCAAAAGCTGCACATGTTGAAAGTGCCTTCACCGCCCTTCAAACCATCCGAGGTTTCATGGGTGTTGTAGCGGTAAACCTGGCTTTCCGAAAGCAGCCCACCTTTCGAAACCGGCTCACAAACCGCGTCGAGGGTTTTGAGCATCTGCGGATCATTGGGAGACATGAAGAACACCAGCGGCATGACCAGGCAAGAAGCGTCCAGCGTTTCGCTCTTGTAGTGCTGAACAAACGCCTGCCGCTTTTCATTCCATCCCTGGCTTAACG
>JBOGKI010000352.1:0-5440 GCA_050745605.1 Terriglobia bacterium
GTCTTGCAGATCGCGGCCCAGGAACATGCGCTTGAGGACGTTTTCAATCACCTCTGCGCTCACGCCCTCGCCCGTGGTGTAGCGGCTCTGGCGGGGCGCCTGCAGCGCGGGTTGCTCGGCCCCCTTTCCCCCCGGTTCTGCATGATGGATCGCCAGACATTGTGGGTGCTCGTGCACTCCCGCCGCGCCGAAATGCTCGATGCGTTCCAACGGGGCGATGCGTTTTTCTCGATGCTGGAGGGCGAGTGGTGCCTGCAATTCCGAGAGTCATAGAATTGCGAAACCTAATGTGAGCGACTCAAGTTTTCAGGTGCGAAAGGGTTAGCTCTGCTTATGAGACTTCGCTTCGCGTCCGCCCGGCTTTTGATCGGGAATCCCGCGAAGCTTGCAATTGAGCCGATGCAACATCAGCCACGCTTCCCTCGGAAGGTGGTCTCGCAGCCAACCTTTGGCTTGCCCTCGGCTCTGGACTAGATGAAGGTAAAGACTCCCCGGTCTTCTTGGTCTTGAGAAGCGTAAATTGACGTAATTCCCGGCCTGCGCTCCCCATCGGCCTTTATTGTGGCCCGCTCCGCCCAGGAAATCATAGCGCCGCGTTCCTCTGTCAATGAGTTGCTTCAGAACGTGGGCTCTGAGCACGTATCCGACGCTGTCGGCCGAATGTGCCGGATCAAAGCCCTCCTGCAGCGAAAAGACCGTGTCACCGTGCCGGAAACCGAACTGCGCGGCGACGGGCTTTCCATCGAGATGGAGAAGCCAAAATTCAAGGCCGTCCCGAGCTAGCAGCAAGCAGCTCATCTCGTAATAAAACTGCCGGCGAGCGGCATCGCCGAAGCTTCCGCGCTCACCAAGCGGTTCCCAACGCTCCTGATGCAGGCGAAAAAGGGCTTCCAAGAAGCCTGGCAACTCCCCTTGGTGAGCGCACTTCAGGTACTGAACCTGGTAAAGCTTCTCAAGCTTTCGCGTTCGAATACCTACTTTGCCCCGCTCCTTGCTGGAAAGCTGCTTCAAATAACCTTCCCAACTGCCCGGAAGCTCAATCGCGGAGCAGGGAATATGATGCGTGAAAGCCGGCCAGCCGCGCCGTTTGAGGTCGGCGAGGAGCGCATTGCCCGCGGGGGAGCCGCTGGGAAGGGTGTTGAGGTAGCACACATCCCAGGGGATCGAATCCGTCTGCAGAAGGTCGAGCAGGGTGCCAGCGAAAGCCGGCTCATAGCCCGGAAGTACGGGCAGGTCGAGGTTGTCAGAGTCGGAACTTCCGTCTCCCATCAACTGGAGCAGCTTGAGTTTAAAGGCACCTGGGATCCGTTGTGTGGTGGCGGAAAGAGGGGCCAGCGCCACCAGCCGTTGCCCAGAATCAAAAAAACCGAGGACCCTGAGTTGCTGCCCGTTGCCGAAGGCGCGCCACCACGGAGCCAGCCATTCCCAGGTTGAGAAAATGGTTGCGGAGGGGAACCCCGACAAGAGGTCCTCCCAGGGGCCTCGCAAGGATTCCAGCGAGGCGAGACTGCTGTAGGTTCGAATCTCTAATGACGGCTCGGTCATTCAATCAGGCCCAGGAGCTTTGCCCTCATCTCACCGCATGGACCGCCGGGATCCCACCGTCCTCCCGGGGACAGTAGACCATCAATTGGCTGCTCGGCGCTCTACCCCCTGCTTACGTGGGCTTCTGTTATCATAACATTTGGCGCTGTTTTATCGCGTGCTGACGGGCTTCGATCGAGGACCAAATTCGGCTAAAAAAGGCGCTCGCACCTGCGGAAGCTATCCTCTGACAGGATGGCTCGCGGGACCTCCCGTCGTCTGAGTTTCAGACGGTACGTGCCGCCGCGCGGGCGTTGGCAGGGGTTGCGCTTGGTCAGACCCCACCAGGAGCAATACTCATGGGTCTCAAGAGCCTGGGCAAACGAGTTTTGAAAGGAGCCCTGCTGAATAGCGGGGCGTTGGCCTTGGCAACCCGAATGGCTCCAGCAGCAGCTATAGTGTTGATGTACCACTCGATCGTTGAAGACCCGAAACGTACGGCAAACTCCATCGGAATTTCACAACCCAAGGCGAGCTTCGAGGGTCACATTCGCACGCTGGCGAAGCGTTATAACGCGGTCTCGATTGAGCAGGTTGCGCAATTTGCAAAAGAGGGCCGTCCACTCCCCGCCAAGTCCGTAGCCGTGACATTTGATGATGGCTTTGCCGATAACTACGATGTAGCGATGCCCATCCTAAACCGCTATGGGGTGCCGGCGACGTTCTACATCCTGGTTAATGCGGTAGAAACAGGAAATCCACCCTGGTATTGCCGCCTTCGCTTCGCTTTTGGCACGACGCGCAAACCGGAATGGAGCGATCCGGAATACCCGCTGACGTGCAAGCTTGCGAGCCGCCAGGACCGGGAGTCAACGCTGAATATCGCGTTTGAGATCGGCGCAAGAAAAACCGGCGAGGCCCAGGAACGGTTTTTGCAGCGGGTTGAAAAATCGCTGGAAGTTGATCCACTCGGCCCTCAGGAGGAACTCATGATGAGCTGGGACAAAGTTCGAGCCTTGAAGAAAGCGGGGCATATTGTCGGAGGCCACACGCTGTCGCATCCCAATCTTGCCCACGTAAGCCTGGGCGAGGCACGGTCGGAAATTATGGGAAGCAAAAAGAAGCTCGAAGAAGAGCTTGGCGAACCGATCGATCATTTTTCTTACCCCCATCCAGCCTTGAATCCACAGTGGAGTCCTGAGACCCTCGAGATAACGCGCGAAGCAGGATTCAAATCGGCGGTTCTGACAACATGCGGGCCTGTCCGCGCTGGGGATGAGCCTCTGGCGCTCAAGCGAATTTATGCGGCTAATGAACCAGCCCAGTGGGCCTGGAACATGCAGTGCACTTTCCTGGGCCGAGCCATTTAGTTCTGATCCCACCACGCCGCCAGGACAACCATCCTGCCTCGCAAGGCCGCGTCGATCATAATGCCCAGGGCCGGCAACGCCCGCACAGATTCATCCGGGACGTCGGGTCAGGATGCGCCCGCCGGCGAGAATCGCGGCTTTTTCAAGTCTAGCGTGGCCCTTCAGGCGGCCTTCACTTCATTCGCGTTTCGCGTCAGGTAGTAGTAGATCGCGGGCGTCACCATGAGTGACAGGACGATGGCGATCAAAAGTCCGCCGATCACGGCAATCGCGAGCGGTTGAAGCATCTGTGATCCCGAACCGATAGCCAGCGCCAGGGGCAGAAATCCCAGGGCCGCTGCAATGGCTGTCATCAGGATGGGGCGTAACCGCCGCCGGCCCGCCTGAACGATCGACTCCTCGGCGGTAAAGCCCGCCCCGCGAAACTTCCCATCAGCATCCAGCACGAGAATGCCATTCTTCGCCACAATCCCGATCACCATAATCAGTCCCATAAATGAGGACAAGTTAAACGTCATGCCGGTGATGAACAGGGCGAAAAGGACTCCCGAGGTCGAAAGGATGGCAGAGGCGAGGATGGCGACGGGGGCAGAAAAGCTCTTGAACTCGAAAAGCAGAACCAGAAAGACGAACACCACCGCCAACACCAGGACCAGCGTAAGATCCCGGAAAGACTGTTGTTCGGTTTGATAGGTCCCGCCATACGCTATCCGAACGGAGGGCGGAAGATGGAGTCCGCTGATCACCTTCTGCACTGCAGCGATGCCATGGCCGAGGTCCAGGCCCTGCAGTCGCGCGGTGACCGCGACATAACGCTGCTGATTGTCCTGCAGGATTTCGGTTTGGCCGGGCACGTCCGTGATCGAAGCGAGCGATCCCAGGCTTGCCGTTTGCCCGGTGGGGCTCATCAGCATGGTGTTGTTCATCGCGTCTAGCGACTGCCGGATGACTTCCGGATAACGGATACGCAGGGTATAAGGGCGGTTATTCACCACGACCGGCGTGGGTGCAGGAAGACCATCCAGCATGGTAGTGGCCTCGTCGGCCACATTCTGAGGCGAGAAACCCGCGTGAGCCGCCCTCGCCACGTTCACGTTGAAAACCACGGCCGGACCACTGGTGGTCGAGTCAATGCCATCATCGATATCCACCACGGGATGTGCGCCGCCCACCTGAATATTGCCGATGGCGTCCGCGACTTTAGGGGCCCAGGAATCGAGCAGCGTGGCGTCCGGAGAGAAGAGCTCAATATAGACCGGCTGCGGGGCGCTGGTGAGGTCGCCGATCATGTCCTGGAGTTTCTGGACGAAATCGGCGGTCACGGCGGGTTCCTGTGCCGCAACCTGGGCGCGGATTTCGTCCATGATTTGCCACACGTCGCGGTGACGGTTCGTTCTGAGCTTGACGGAAATATCGCCAATGTTGGCTTCAGTGACCGCCGCGAGACCCAGTTGCAACCCCGTGCGGCGTGACGTGTTCTTGACTTCGGGAACGGAGCGCACGATTTTCAGAATGTGGTTGATCATCCGGTTGCTCTCCGTCAGGGAGCTTCCAGGCGGCGTTACGTAATCGAGAATGAAGCTTCCCTCATCCATCTTCGGCAGCAGATCAGATCCGATGCGGCGGTAACAGAAATATGAAACAACAATTAAAACCACGCCGAGCATCGCCAGCAACCAGGGGCGCGCCAGCGCCCAGCGAAAACATCGATCGTAAAAATGGATGGCGCGGGTAAGGGATTTTCCCATGGAACGCTCTTCAACCGCCATCACCCGCCTCACGTCGATCTGCTCGGGCGTGAGCGCAGCCTGGGATTCCGGAGGGTCCATTTCCTTCGCTGCGGCCGGGACGACGGCGCTCAGCGTAACGCCCTCGTCCTCGCCGGGCGGGCCCGCTTCGGACTCTCTCTTCTGCCGAAGCAGATAAAGGCAGAGATTCGGAGTCCAGGTGAGCGCCAGCGTGAGTGATGCGAAAAGCGCTACGCCCACGGTGACGGCGAGGGCGCGGAAGAAAACGCCGGTCACCCCGGTGATGGCAATCAACGGCAGGAAGACGACGATGGGAGTCAGCGTAGAGCCGATCAAAGGCGTCGTGAGTTCGTTCAGCGAATGAGAGACAGCCGCGAACCGCCCTTCTCCCGCTTCGCGACGGAGAACCACGTTCTCGACCACCACAATGGCGTCGTCGATAATGAGCCCGACGGCGGCCGCGAGCCCGCCCAGAGACATTAAATTGAAGCTCTCTCCCAGCGTCTTGAGCGCGATGAACGTCATGAGAATGCTTATGGGAATGACCATTCCGGCAATGAACGAAGATCCCCAGTCGCGCAGGAACAGCACCAGAACCGCGGAGGCCAGCACAATTCCGATCAGAATGGCATCGCGCACACTCTTGATGGATTCGCTTACGATCCACGATTGGTCGTAGAAATTATTCACCTCCACACCCGGCGGCAGCGTCTGCTCGATCCTTTGCATCTCCGCTTTGACTTCGTTGGCGACGAGATCGGTGTTGCTGGCGCGCTGGCGGTTGATATTGATCAGCAC